>JALGYA010000228.1 GCA_029824475.1 Fimbriimonadia bacterium
CACCTGGAGCTGGCACGTGTCTATATGCGGCTTGATAAGCCAGCCAAGGCAAGGGAGGCTCTTGACAGAGGAATCAGGGCAGAAGTCGTTTCAGATGCTGAGGCGCAGGCCATTCTTGATGGTGACTTTGTCGCAAGCGAAGATGACCAGGGATAATCCTAGAAATGTCGCACAAGGCTAATGAGCCGAGTTTTGCCGTCTTTGGCTTCAGCGAGAGACGGCCTTGGACAGATCGGGACGGCTATGATACGGACCCGGCAGACTGGGGCGTCACGATACTGCTGAGAGGCGATGGTTCGGCAAACGCGTACGAAATGCCGGACCTGGCTGCTGATTGGGTGATCGATGATGAACCGACGCTGGTCGGGTTTTGGTGCCGAGTCGATGACGGGCTCAGCCTAGAAATGAAGAGAGTCAAGAAGCCAGACGATCGGGAACTCCCACTGCCAGCA
Organism: Fimbriimonadia bacterium; assembly: GCA_029824475.1. Taxonomy (GTDB): domain Bacteria; phylum Armatimonadota; class Fimbriimonadia; order Fimbriimonadales; family Fimbriimonadaceae; genus JALGXY01. The sequence goes on from JALGYA010000228.1 coordinate 453, forward strand.
GGAGAGTTGTACTGGTATCCGACTGAAACGGAGACATTCTTTGCCGAAGGAAAACAGGTGCTCAAGATAGTGAGTGACAAGCAGCTTCTCTACGGGGAGCAGAGCTTTGACAGGATATTGGGCAGCCTTGTGATTGACCTGAGAAAATGATTCTCGCTGTCTACCTAGCTGCCGCTAACCTTGGCCTCCAGAGCCGGTTCTACTTAGCGCGAAGCCAAGATGAGGATCGCCTCATCGTGCTGGATCACGCGCGCCTCGGCAAAGAGACAGACCGGCACGGCAGGATCCGGCCTTTCGCTGGAACGATTCGGGATTTTCTCCCGGCCGGGTACCGGGGCAGAGTCGTGCTTGACATCGAGCCTGTCCCGACTCCCTTCTCACCCGGGGAGGCGAGCGAGCGCGACTTCTGGTCTCGTGTGAAGGAGGCACGGGCGATCGTTCGGAAGATCGCTCCGGACTGCGAGCTCGGCCTCTACGGCACGCCGCAGGCGGATATTCCAAGTCTTCACAATCTATTCGTGGCCAGCACCCTGCCCGATCATCCGGACCACAAGTGGTACACAGGGCACACTCCTGAGTTCGAGGCTAAGCAGGGCGCCTGGGCAGAACTTGAGAGGCGTAGGATACAGGCAAATCGGTACGCTCTTGTCGACTTCGTTGCACCTAGACTCTATGCTGTCGAGAAGTACAAGGCGTCAAGGTGGCTGCCCTCCGCGCTTGAGCAGTACGCCACTTGGTCTGGCGAGACGGGCATCGAGGTTGTGCCATTCATCTGGTCCCGAATACAGGACGGGGATGAGAGGGACTACTTGACAAGGTCTGAGCGGGCTGACTACGCCTCAGCTCTGGCAACGTCTGACTTCGATTACATCGTCTGGCGTGCTTCGACAGAGAAGGGAAGCCGGCCAGAGCGTGAACGCCGAAGGCTCATCGACGCGATTCAATCTGCCAGAGATTAACTGTCGTGATGCTCCGCCGCCTGGTGCACCATCTCAGCCTCATACGGCTCGTAGTGAACCGTCACCTGTGCGCCGCCGAGTGAGGCGCCGAGGGCGGCCTCGATCTCCTCTGCAATATCGTGCGCTTTGACAAACGAAAGGTCGTCATCGAGCAGGACGTGCAGGCTGACGAAGAGATGATTTCCGGTGAACCTGGTCCTCAGCCGGTGGTGACCTCGAACTTCAGGATGAGAGTCGAGCTCCTTGTTCAGCGCCTCCATCTGGCTGGCTGGCAGAGCGCCATCCATGAGCGGGTGGATCACCTTGCGGAGCTGCCGAACAGCGTAGTAGCCGCTGAAACCAGTGAAGATGATCGCGATGATCGGGTCGAGCGGCTGCCAGCCGATGAGCGAGTAGGCGATCAAGCCGACCAGGATGCCGCCGGAGGCGAGAGTGTCTCCGCGCAGGTGCTCTGTCTCACCCTCAAGGGCGGCAGACTTGGCTGTGCGATTGACGCGGCGCAGGTAGGTGATCACGGCTATGTTCACCACCGCAGCAAAGCCCATCGCATAGATGCCCCAGCCAACTTCGATCTCCCGGGGATTAGCGAGCCTCTGCACGGCCATGAAGATGATGAGAGCAGACGCCGCCAGCACGATCAGCATCTGAAACGCGCTGGAGAGATACTCGGCCTTGCCGTGCCCGTAGGGGTGATCCTCATCGGGCGGGGCTGCGGCGATTCGGATCGCCCAGACGCTGAGAATCGACATGAAGACGTCGAGCAGGGACTGCAGGCCTTCGGCGAGGACGCTGACACTGCCAGAGAGCGCGGCCGCGACGAGCTTGACAGCGACAACCAAGAGTGTCGCGATCAGCGAAACTACTGCCGCCTTCAGGGCCAGCTTGCTCTTTCCTCCGGTCTCTGCCACCGTCTCAATTCTGGCACGGGAGGACGCCCACTCATTTAATGAGCGTACTTCGGCAAAGTTCTGGCTAAACTAGCGGAATGCCGGGCTCACTTCGACCCACACTGCTGCGAGCGAACCTCCTCGTGGATCCACTCGCCATCGCTGGCGCACCGGAACTCTCTTGGATGCCGGAGGCTGCTGGTCCGACGGTGCTGGGCGCCGTCGCCGTGCAGACCCACTATCGAGTAGGAGCCTCATCATCTCTGGACAAGCTGCACGCGGGCGATTTCGACCTGTGGGATTCGGGCTTTATCCGATCTGAAGCGTGTTCTGCCATCGAGTTCTTGGGCGATATCCCAAAGCCCGGCCAGGACGCCTGGTGGGTGGTGCGGCTGATTGATGCAGATGGCGGAGACTCAGGCTGGAGCGACCCGGCGATGTGGTCGGAAAGGCTGGAAGGCTGGCCCTGCAAGTGGATCGGAAACGATGCCGCACGCGGCGACGACGGGGAAGTCTCGTTTGATGGAGCGAGCTGGATCTGGCATCCTGATGAGCCTGCCAAGAATGCGAAGGCAGGCACCTGCGATTTCCGAGTCACGTTCGAATCGACCGGATCAGCTGTTGATCTGCTCGTCTCCGGTGACGATCATTACACCGTCGAAATTGATGGCAACAGCGTGCTCGCAGATCCGGGTGGAGCCGACGCGTGGAAGAAGCCGCAGGAGGCATCGGTTCCGCTTAAGGCGGGCAGGCATGCAGCAGTCTTCACTGTGAAGAACGGAGCAGACGGCCCTGCCGGGCTGATCGCGAAGATCACTGAGGGAGACAGACAGATTGTCTCCGGGCCGGACTGGGAGGCGAAGCGCCCAGGCTCTGACGAGTGGACCAAGGCGAACAAAGTCGCCGATTACGGCGACGCGCCGTGGGGCAAGATCAAGTCGGGCCTGGTGCTGCCCCCGCCGCGTCTTCTACGGAGAGAGATTTACCTTAGAGGGCCGGTCAAACGGGCTCGTTTGACAGCCTCCGCCTTCGGCATCTACACGGTCAGTATCGACGGCCAGGAAGTCAGCGATGAGTTCTTCGCTCCGGGCTGGACCGACTACACCAAGCGGCTTCATTTCCGTACCTACGATGTGACTGAACAGGTCGATGGCGACTCGTGCTGCCTTTCCGCGATCCTGGCCGACGGATGGTATTCGGGCTATGTCGGCTTCGGCAACCATCGTGACCATTACGGCACGGAACTCCGATTTGGCTGCGTTCTGGACATCGAATATGAAGACGGCTCTTCACAGCAGGTGATCACAGACGAGGACTGGCGGACCAGCACCGGCGGACTGCAGTACGCAGATTTCCTGATGGGCGAGAAATTCGACACCTCCTTTGAGCCGGCAGGCTGGAAAGAAGCAGGATTCGATGCGGCTGACTGGAGTCAGGTCGATATCGGCGCGGAGTTTGAGACTTCGATGGAGCCCTATCCGATGGCCCCCTGCAGGCTGGCAAAGCCGGTGCTGAAGGCAAAGGCGATCGGCAAGAATATCCTCGACTTTGGCCAGAACACAGCTGGCGTCGCTATTGTGAGCGCCTCTGGCCCGAAAGGAGCGAGCGTCAAGCTGCGACATGCAGAAGTGCTTGCTGAAGACGGTTCGCTTTACACGACAAACTTGAGATCAGCAGTTGCCGAGGACACGCTTGTGCTCGACGGCGCAGCCACATTTGCACCAAGATTCACATTCCACGGCTTCCGATACATCGAACCGGTCGGTGAGGCCAAGATTTCGGACATTGAAGTCCATGCCGTCAGCAACCTCTCGCGTCTCACCGGGCAATTCAGCTGCTCAGACGAGCGGCTGAACCAGCTCTGGTCGAACATCGTCTGGACGCAGCTGATGAACTTCATTGAAGTCCCCACCGACTGCCCCCAGCGAGACGAGCGGCTTGGCTGGACTGGCGATGCACAGGTCTTCGCTGGCACGGCCACCTACGCTGCGGACGTCCAGACGTTCTTCAGGAAGTGGCTGGTTGATATGGTGGATGCACAGCGAGAAGATGGCCAGTATCCGATGGTTGCTCCGGTCAAAGTGGCTGGCAATGACGGCGGTCCAGGCTGGGCTGATGCCGGGATCATCGTGCCCTGGGCGATGTACCAAGCCTACGGCGACCACAAGGTCCTGGAGCAGCAGTACGACTCCATGGAGAAGTTCATGGGCTTCCTCCGTGGGCGCTCAGAGGAGGCTGGCGCAGCGCCGGAGAAGTTCCACTGCTTCGGTGACTGGGTGAGCGTCGAGGGCGACATCCCGCACGACGTGATCTACACGGCTTTCTATGGGCATTGCGCTGACCTGATGTCGAAGATTTCGGGCGTCCTTGGCAAGGAAGATAAAGCCGCCAGCTATGCCGAGCTCTATAGCTCTATCCGCTCGGTCTTCCAGCGAGAGTATGTCGAGGCCGACGGCACGATAAAGGGCGACCGTCAGTGCAGCTACGTGCTGGCACTCTCGTTTGGCATGCTCGATGACCCACTGAAATCAAAGGCTGAAGCCAGATTTGCAGACGAGGTTGAAAAGAAAGGGCACCTCACGACAGGCTTCCTTGGCACCCGAGACCTGCCAAGAGTGCTTCGGGATATCGGACGGACAGACCTCGCCTACAAGCTGCTCATGAGAGACGAGTATCCCGGCTGGCTCTTCCCGGTCAAGCACGGGGCCACCTCGATTTGGGAGCGCTGGAACGGCTGGACACCAGAGAACGGCTACGCAGACCCCGGAATGAACTCATTTGCTCACTACGCGTTCGGCGCTGTCGGGCAGTTCATGTGGGAGACGGTGATCGGCCTGAGCCCGCTGGAGCCTGGCTATAAGCGGTTCCTCGTTGCCCCAGAGCCGGGCCCGCTTGAGCATGCCGAAGGGGTCTTCGACTCCATCGCAGGTCAGATCAGAGTCGCCTGGAAGGCGACAGGCGCCGGGGTGGGGCTCGACGTGACCGTGCCTCCCAGCACGGAAGCGGTGATTCGGCTGCCTGGCCGGCCGGAAGTCGTAGCCGGGCCAGGACGGCACAGCTTCGACTCGCGGGTCACTTGAGGACCTTGCTGATCCACGGTTCGAGGGCCTCGGCGTAGATCTGATATCCCTTGGCTGTCGGGTGGAGGAAGTCCGGCATGACGCTGCGTGAGATCGTGCCGTCAGGCTCAAGGAAGCTCGAACCGACGTCAAGGTAATCGACGTTTTCGCGCCGGGCAATGCCTGGCATCAGCCTGTTCACGGCGGCGGCTTTGATCCTCAGCGGATCGTAAGGCTGTTCGCCTCTTGGCAGCAGGCCGACGACCAGAACCTTGGCCTCAGGGGCATCCTGCTGAATCAAGTCAACGCAGGCGACGATGCCGTCGCGAATCTCATTCGCGGTGTTGAGCATCAGGTTGTTGGTGCCGATCATGATCACGACGGCCTTAGGATTCACTCCTTTTAGCTCGCCCTGCTCCAGCCGCCAGAGCACGTTTTCAGTTCTATCCCAACCAAATCCTAGATCGGCTGCATTCCTGCTGCCGTAGAACTTCTTCCACGTCTCCTGCCCATGCCGCCTGCTTGGTGTGACGGGCTCGCCGCCGAAGTTGTGGAGGATGGAATCTCCGATGAAAACCAAGTCCGTCTGTCTGCTGTTGACGAGGTCAAGAACCGCCTGGTGTCGCTCCATCCAGTTGTAGGGGTCGCGGTTGTGGGTCACCGGCACGAGCGCCCTGTTTTTTGGGTCATGCTTGGTCTTGGCTCTGTCTCCGAACAGCTCGGCAAGCTTCGGCTCCATCGCCATCGCCCAGATGCGGTAGCCAAAGGCGAAGGGGTGCAGCTTGTCCGGCATGATGTCGTTCGGAATCTCGCCTTTGGCATCCAGGAAGGCGTCACCAATATCGAGATAGTGTGCGTAGCTGCCATCAGCCCAAGCTTCCAGCAGAGCGTTTGTCGCTGCAACCTTGGCCCGCACCGGAGAAGCGGCCAAGCCACGAGGGAAGATGCCGAGCAGCAGCACCTTGGTTTCTGGAGACCGTGAGTGAACGGAATCGCAGACTGCCTTGACACCTTCGAAGATCTCCTCCACCGTGTTCACTCCCATGTTGTTTGTGCCGATCATTACGACGGCAGCCTTGGGAGCCAGGCCCTTCATGTTGCCGTTTTCGAGCCGCCAAAGCACATGCTGCGTCCGGTCGCCGCTGATGCCCAGGTTGAGGGGCTTGCGATCCTTCAGATAGAGATCCCAGCTATCGATGCCGCGATCCAAGAATCCTTCGCCGGTATGAGGCTCGCCTGCAAAAGCGTGGGTGATCGAGTCGCCGATCATGAGGAGGTCGATGTCCCCCTTGGCGGCTTCGGCATTCATCGCCTCGTGGCGGCGCATCCATCCGCCTGATCTGGGAACGGGGACTATCGCATCATTTACTGTGGGACTGGCCGAGGCGATCGCGAGCAGGACGGCAGAGATCATCTCCTCCCATCATACAGCCTGGCTCAAAAAGAATAGACCTCACACT
>JALGYA010000030.1 GCA_029824475.1 Fimbriimonadia bacterium
CTCAGACTTCTTGGCAAGACCAGCACAGGGAGCGAGGCACTGGTTCATGTGGTAGTAGAGGCAGGGTCGCTGCTGGTCAACACCTGACCAGCTCTTTCCGCAGGGGATGAGGGGGAAGACTTTATGCAGCAGGCTGATCGTCTCGCGGACTGTGAAAGCGCTTGTGTAAGGCCCGAACGCCTTGCTCGTCTTCTTCTTGGGATTCCTGGCAAACAGGAGCCTGGGAAACGCCTCTTTTGTGATGATGATGAACGGATAGCTCTTGTCGTCGCGGAGCCGAACGTTGTAGGGCGGCCGGTGCTCCTTGATGAGGTTGCATTCCAGAACAAGCGCTTCCAGCTCGCTGTCCACGACAATCCACTCTATGTCGGCGACTTTGTAGACCAGCCGGGCAATTCGGTTTCCGTGCTTGGCGCTCTTGCGGAAGTAGCTGCGGACTCGATTCCGAAGGTCGATCGCCTTGCCGACGTAGAGCACCTCCTCTTTTTCATCCCGGTAGATGTAGCATCCGGGCTTTTTGGGAACCAGCTTGAGCCGCTCCTGGACTTTGGCTGTACGCTCTTCGAAGGACATCTTTGCCAGCCTGATTGTGGCTCAATTCTCCTGGACTTAAAGAGAAAGCCGATCAGCCGTGTCGGCTGATCGGCTTTCTCTCGCTTGGGGCCCTACTGACCCTGCTGAAGCCGCTTCTCAAGCTCGTCGAGCTGTGAGTCGACATCAGTTTCTGCGGCGGCTGGTTCAGCCGCAACGTTGGGAGATGCCAGGCCAAGCTTCTCTTCGAGCTCAGCGAGCTGCTGGTCAGCAGCTGCATCCATAGCCTGGTCTTCCATGGCCATGATCTTGCCCTGAACACTGCCCGAATACATCTCAGATCTTGCAGAAGCTTCTGCCTGCTTGTTCTGGATCTTCTCTTTCGCAGCAGCGAAGGAGCCTTCAAATTCGCTCTCGAACGTGAGTCCGTCCAGCGCCTTGGTGATGGAGTCCTGGATTTGAGCCTGCTTCCACTGCGCCTTCATGGCGAGAGCTTCGGCTGCCTTGCGTCGGACTTCTTCTTCCTGTCGCTTGATGGCGATCTTTACGGATTCAACTGTCTCAACAGCCTGGGCCAGAGTCGTCTTGAGCGTGGAGATCGTGGCGTCAGTGTTCGCCTTTTCTCGCAGGAACTGGCGGGCGAGCTCACGATTGCCCTGTCGGAGAGCTGTAGACGCCTGAGCTTCAAGCTGGGCGCCTTTTCGCTCTGCCTCGTCGAGCATGTTCTGCAGGCGATTCTTCTGAGTAATCGCCTGAACAGCCTTCTCGCGGTTCGACGCGAGGGCCTGCTGCATATCACGACGAGCCTGATCCAGCATGATGTCTGGATCTTCCAGATTGTCCATGCCACGGTTGAAAATGGCTTTGAGCCAAGCAAAGAAGCGCTTCATAAGAGTGCGAAAACTCCCGCAGGAATCATTCAATTATACTCACGGTTTGGGGAAGCCCCAGACGGGCCTTTCAGCGCAGCGGAATATGACCTATTTATTCGACCGGTAGAATCACTCCCTATGAAGACAGCAGTCCTGCCGATGAACGCAGTGGAGGATCGCAGCGCTCCACTCGCGCGACAGATGGCAGGGTTCCTTGCCGAAATGGTCCGATCGATCGGAGCCGACGACATTCAGGCGATCAGCCTGATGGCCCGATTTGAAGAGGACGGAATCCCCCGATTCGCGCTGGTCAACCCTTCCAAAGAGCTCAACGGCCAGGAAGAACTCCAGCAGCTGTTCCAGGATGGCGAAGTCGAAAAGGTCATCGACGGGCTCCTCTCGACACAGGAAGACGGCAGCGGTGAAATGACGGCTCGCTGGTTCAAGAAGGGCGACGACACAGCTTTTCGAACCGAAGAGATTAAGTGGGGAGCAGGCGAGTTTCTCTCTGCATTCCGAAGGTGGATCGAGGCTGCGGCAGAGGAAGAAGGGGTCAAGGTTGAAGACAACTTCGCCACGGATCAGGGTCTGTATGGCACAGAAAACAGCGAAGCATTCATGAACTTCCTCGCTGGATTCGACGGATCTCAGTACATCGATCGAGCTCAGGGCCAAGTTGCCAAGGAGTTCAATTCTGAGGAGTCGATGGAGGCCCTCGCCAAGGCCGTAGAGCTCGACACCGACTGGGAGGCTCCGATGCTGGCCCAGCTTCACTTCTGCAGCTCTGCATCGCGATATCAGCTTACTGACGGCAACACCGTCCACTCCATGCTCGAAAAGCTGAGCGCTCACTGGGGTGATGATTCAAGGGTTCTCTTCTCGCTCGGCGACTTCTACATGGCCGCCGGCGACCTGAACCGTGCGTCCGAAGCATTTGAAAAGGCGACTGTCGCCAGCCCGGAGGAGCCTGTTGTCTGGTCTCGCCTCGGGGTTGTTCAGATGAACCTGAACATGCCGGTCAATGCAGAGCGAAGCCTGCGCAAAGCGGTTGAGCTTGAGCCGGAAGGCGACAAGCGAAGCCTCGAAATGCTCTCTGGTGTGCTCGATGCGACAGGACGCAGACATGAGATTGCGACGATGTGGAAGGACCAGATCGACGCAAACCCCCAGTACAGCGCCGCTTACACCTACTATGCGCGCGCGCTTCAGATGGACGGTCGAGAGGACGAAGCGATCAAGATGCTCGACGAGGCGCTCAAGATGCTGGACGACTCGCTGCCGGTCAAGCGATTCTATGCGCCCCTCCTCCGCACTAAAGGTGAATTTGACCAGGCGATGGACTTCTACGAGGATTTCCTCGACGAGAACCCAACGGACACCAGCGTGATGATGGAGTATGCGGAGACGCTGAAAGACGCGAACCGCGAATTCGAAGTGCCCCAGATTCTCCGCGACGTACTGACGGCGACGGATGATCAGAATCTGAAAGCGCACGCCCAGGCATGGCTGATCGAGATTGAGCAGCCCCAGCGAGTCGAGATCGTCAAGGCAGCAGAGAAGACCGCCAACGAGGGTGACTTCGAAACCGCACTCAAAGACCTGAAGCCGATGCAGAACTGGCTTGCTGACTACTGGAAGCTCTGGGCTGCCACATCCGCAATCAGCAATCGCGTTGAGAAGTTTGCTGAGGGCGAGGCAGCCGCCAAGCAGCTGCTTGAGATCTTCCCAGGCTGTGAGCCGGGCTACGGCGAGCTCTGTACGGCGCTCTACGGCCTGGATCGGGCTGAAGAGGCTTTTCAGATCATGGGCCGGGTTCTCTCGCAGATGCCTCAGTCACTCTCCATCGCAGTCAACTTTGCTCTTGCAGCGAAGAAGTCTGGCCATGAAGAAGAGTCAAACATGGTGGCAAGACAGATCAGAGAGCAGGTTGGCAACGAGCCGCCGGAAGAGCTGAAGAAGGTCTTTGAAGAGCTGGGCGTCTGACGTTTTCCATAAACAGGCAAAAAAGGCCTGAGGAAAATAGGGGCAGCGTCCCGATGATTCCTGTGGGAGGAAGTGCACTGTGCACTCCTCACCAGGAGCAGAGAACGGGATGCCGCAATTTGCATACACTGCCATAAACCCAGCCGGCCGAAAGATTAAAGCTGTCCTTGAAGCGGACAGCGAAGCCCTCGCGCTAAGCAAACTGCGCGAGCAGTCGATGCAGATCGTCGAGATCAAAGCGGCCCGCTCTCGTGGGCCTCTGATGATCGGCAAGCCCAAGGTGAAGCTGAAGGCGCTCGTCGTCTTCTCTCGCCAGTTCGCCACGATGATCGACGCAGGTATTCCCATCCTGCGCTGTCTTGAGATTCTCACGAATCAGACCAGGGACCCGGCCTTGAAGCCGGCCCTTGAAGCTATCGGTGAGGACGTTAAGAGTGGACTGGCTTTGAATGAAGCCCTCTCCAAGCACCCTGATGTCTTCAACAAGCTCTACGTCAACATGATTCGTGCTGCAGAGCTCGGCGGCATCCTTGACATCATCCTTGACAGGCTCTCTGGCTTCCTCGAATACGAGGCAGAAGTCCGCGCAAAGATCAAGGGAGCGATGACCTACCCGGTTCTCGTCCTGGCCTTCTCGCAGGTTGTTATCTTCGTGCTGTTCAGCTTTGTTCTTCCGAAGTTCAAAGAGATTTTCAACGGCATGGAAGTCGATATGCCAGCCGTCACAAGCGCCCTCTTCGCGATGGGCGACTTCATGCAGAAGTACTGGTGGTCGATTCTCATCATGCTTGGCTTGGCCTACGGTGGCATCCGGCTCTACGGAAACACGAAGAACGGTCGCCGCAAACTAGATATGTTCAAGCTGAAGTTCCCGGTCGTCGGTGAGCTCACGCTCCAGATGTCGGTCGCACGCTTCTGCCGCACCTTCGGCACCTTGATCCACTCTGGTGTTCCGATGATGCGCAGCCTTGAAATCGTCGGCGAAACTCTCAACAACGTCGTTCTCACTGAGACGATCGATGAGACACGAGCCAGCATCCGCGAAGGCAACAAGCTCAGTGCACCTCTGGCGAGTTCAGGCCTCTTTCCAACGATGGTCACGCACATGATCGACGTCGGTGAAGAGTCGGGCCGTCTCTCTGAGATGCTCGTCAAAGTTGGCGACTTTTATGACCAGGAAGTTGAGACGACCATTAAAGGTCTGACCTCAATGATCGAGCCTCTGCTCATCATCTTCCTCGGCTTCGTCGTCGGCTTCATCGCCATTTCAATCATGGTTCCCATCTTCAAGCTGGTCAACGCGGTCAACTAAGAAGGGATCACAAGGGCACGAGAAAATCACAATGAACCACGAAGACACACAGTCACGCGGCCCAGATTTCCTCGTGCGCGAGTACTCTCGCACGCAGCGGCAGGACCTCAAGGATGAGGTCATCCGCACCTGCCGCCCCATCGTAGAACGTGCCGCCCGCCGGTTTCGAGGCATTGAGCCGCACGAAGATCTGGTGCAGGTCGGCTGCATCGGGCTCTTGAACGCTCTTGAGAAGTTTGATCCTGATGCAGGCGTCAAGTTCAGCACGTACGCATCTCACCTGATCGTTGGTGAAATCCGTCACTACCTCCGAGATCGCAGCCAGACAATCCGGCACCCCGCCTGGATGCAGGAGATGCGCCAGAAAGTCACATGGGCTTCGGCATCATTGCAGGCACAGCTTGGGCGAGAGCCGAGCGTTGAGGAGATCGCAGGAACCGCCGGCATTTCGAATTCACAGGTGATCGATGTCTTCTCCGCTATGGGGACGCAAAAGGTCACATCTCTGGACGCTGCAATTGATGACAGTGACGGTGATGGAGAGGCGACACAGTTTGCAGTCTGCAGCAGCCGGTCGGAACATGAAGATTCGGAGTCCCGCATGGTTTTGGGTCAGGCGATTGGAAAACTGCGTGACCTGGAACAGCAGGTTCTGCTCCGATACCACTTCGACTCCTTGAACCAGACCGATATCGCCAAAGAGCTTGGGATCTCCGGGAACTACGTTTCGCACATTCTTAGGCAGAGCCACACAAAGCTCAGGGCCATCTTAGAAGGCGTACAGCGCCGTGAGCTCGCGGGGATCGCTGCTTCTGAAGAAGACAACACGATTCTCGACCCGAACACCGGCCTCTACAGCCGGCAGTACTTCGCTTCAAGGCTTGCTGAAGAGGTTCACAGAACCAAGAGCGGCGGTCACAAAGTCGCCGTGATCCTGGTCCAATTCCAGGGCCTGAGAGGCGCTGCCCGATTCTACGGATCGCAGACCGCATCTGACTTCATTCGCAGTTCAGCAGACTTGACGCGTGATACGCTTAGATCACTCGACATCGTCTGCCGTGCTGATCTCGACATGATCGGCGCGATTCTGCCGCTGACTGGCGAGTCCTGCTCGATTGCGCTCGCTCGTCTTGAAGATAGGTTTGCAGACTGGCTGGGAACGACCAGCGCGGGTGATTCTGGGATATTCCCGGCCTACGGCTCTGCCTGGGCGCCTGAGAAGGGTGTCACCGCAGAAGATCTGGTCAGATCGGCTCAGCCCGTTGAAGAAATCACCGAACGAGCGGCATAGCCCGACGCGTTCCTGCAGTTTCTGGCAGAATCGACACATGATTTCAGCCCGTGCCGAGGCTGCTCATGGCTGATTCGGTCTACAGCGATCTCGAGTTTCCGCCCGGCCCGGCACACCGACCCTATATTCTCGTCAACGTCGTCGCGACGGTGGACGGCAAGACGACCACGTCGGGCCGCTGCAAACCGGTTCAGGATCTCGGCTCTGACGTTGACCATGCGACGATGCATGCCCTTGAGGAGATGTCAGACGCTGTACTGCTGGGAGCTGGCACGATTAGAGCTACCCCTCGGATCAACCTCCCGGCTGATGTGATCAGAGTCTGCCTAACCCGCTCCGGGGATGTGCCGATCGACCATAACTTCTTCCAGTCAGCCCCAGACAGAGCATTTGTGTGCACTCCGCCCGCATCAAATTCGCCCGAGGGCGTCAATGTCATTACCGCCAGCTCTTTGGAGGCGCTGGTGTCTAAGCTCAACAACGATCATGGGGTCCGGATTCTGCTAGTAGAAGGAGGCCCGAACGTGACGGGGCAGTTTCTGGAAGCCGACCTGGTTGATGAACTTTTTGTCACAATCAGCCCGAAGCTCAAAATGGGGAATGGTCCCAACCTGGCTGAAGGGCAGGAGTTTCCCGCAGACGACATGCCTAAACTCGATCTAGTGAGCTGCATTCCAGTCGGCAGCGAAGTCTTCTTGAGGTATCGCCGCCATATCTGATCCACTCCGCCCCTCCGTCTATCTGCTGCGCAGTCTCAACAAGACCGCGCCGCTGGTCGGGGTCATCGTCTTGGCGGTGATGCTCATAGCTGGCATTGTCAGCATCATCAACTCCATCCCCCTGTCGATCAGAACAATCTACAGCTACTCGAAGCATTATCTCGGCGTCACAGCGAGAGGGCAGCAGGAAAAGATTGACGAGATCCGAGACATCCTCACTTACAATGCTCCCGTCGATGTCTCAAACGTCATCCCGGCCCGGGTGAGCGAGGCCGAGGTCAAGTCGATCGTCGGCAGCTGGCCGTTTGTGTTTCTTGGGCTTTCAGGCGACGATATGCAGCTCTATCTCGACCGGGTCACGGGCGGAGCACCCCTTGATGGAAGGCTGCCTATTTCCGGTAGGCCAGAAGCTGTCGTGTCACGGCCGGTTGCCAAGAATCTGAGGCTTGGCATGGGCGGTATCGTGATGGGCCCCAGCAACAAGGCTGGATACTCCCGGCAGGAGGTCGAAATCGTCGGGATCGTCGATTCCGAGGAGTGGGTGCTCTTCACCTCTTATGAGTACCACCACGAGAACCACTTTCCACCAATCGATGTTCTTCTCGCCTTCGCTGATGACCCAGCAGATCAGGAGGAGTTTGACCGTTGGGCTGAAAAGGCGTTCGAAGGAAGCTCAGCGAAGGTCTTTGCCTATCACAACCTTGAAGAGGAGACGAACGAAATGTTCGCCACCCTCTACAAGATTCTGAACGTGATCATCTTCCTGCTGGTTTCGGTCATCACCTTCATGATGGCCATGCTGATGTCGATCTATCTGCAGCAGCGCGTGCCTGAATTTGGTCTTCTCCAAGCGATCGGCTATTCGAAGAAGAGTCTTCTTAGGCGGGTGTTGGCCGAGACTCTCATTGTTCTTGCAGGGGGCTGGGTGATCGGAGTTCTGTGCGCCTACGGAATGCTCCTGATTGTCCGCGCAAAGCTGATGGAGCCGAACGCGTTCATGCTCGATCCCTTGGATAAGGCAGCCTATTTCTACTCCGCTCCCGTGCCGCTGGCGATTCTGGCAGCAGCGGTCCTCACCGTCGTTCTGAAGTTCCGCAAGTTCGATCCTGTGGCGGTCGTCGAGAGGAGGCTCATATGATTCAGGCTGAATCCGCATCGCTTCTCTACAATGATCACGGAAAAGAGGTCTGGGCGTGTCGCGAGATCGATCTTGCTGTGAAGCAGGGTGAGTTCCTCGGGATTCTTGGGCCGAGTGGTTCCGGTAAATCGTCTCTGCTCTATCTGCTTTCCGGCCTCAAGACTCCGACTTCTGGCAGGGTGCTCTATAACGGCCAAGCCTTGGGAACCCTCTCTGATGACAAGCGCTCGGAGCTGCGGCTGAATGCGTTTGGCTTTATATTCCAGCACCCCCATCTGATCGGCTACCTCACCGCATCGGAAAACGTGCAGGCTGCATGCAGGGGAAAAGACACGATCAGCGAGACTGAAGAGCTGTTTGAAAGCCTGGGCATTGGTGATCTTCTGCACAGACGCCCCCACGAGCTCTCAGGCGGGCAGAGACAGCGTGTCTGCGCTGCCAGGGCTCTGGTGGGTGGAAGGCACGCGATCTTCGCAGATGAGCCGACTGCAGCGCTCGATCATATCAATGGTCTCAAGGTTGTGGACATTCTTGCCGAGCATAGGAATGGGGGAAGCCTCGTTATGGTGACGCACGATCTCACCATGCTGGAGAAGGCGGATCGCATTGTTGAGATCGTCGACGGATCCCTTGTCCAGATGGACCGAGTTCCGTAAAGCGATTACCTGGAAAGGTATCATCAATCGGGCACAGGAACGATGAAGTTTCGACGCATTTATTGGGTGACAGAGCAGGTCGACGCAGACGGCTCTTCAAAGGTTGCAGGGGTCTACACCTCTATCCCAGATCTTCTGGACGGCGGCCTCGCTTACAAAGACGACCTCGGCATGAAAGTCGGTTTTCGCTTGACCTTGGTCAAACTCGATTCTCTCAAGACCCCCCTCGGCTGTTGGTCGACTCCTGACTTTGGTTCAATCGCGAGGGACTTGGGCGAGTACATCGAGTCAGGAGAATTCAAGCAGGAAGACTGCGACGAGCTCCTCGCTGGCCTCCGCCAGATCAGCCTCCAGGCATAAAAAAAACGGGCTGAGCACTCGGTGCTCAGCCCGTTCTGCGCATCCCTGCTTACTGAGCAGGCGCTTCCGTCGGTGCTGCCTGGCTGGGCGGAACCGAGGCGCTTCGCATCCTATCAGCAAATGAATCCCACTGCTGCTGCAGTGCCTGAGCAGAGATCCTGACATCCGCTGCCATGAGCTCCTGAGCGATCAGCATGCTGGCGTTGTTCGTCGCCTGGCCTCTCGCCATTGCGATGTTACGCTGGACGTTCTTCCGGATCGCCTCCGTGATCTCCGTCGGTCTCTGAGGTGTCTTGGAATCGATCTTGAGGATGATCTGCCCGCCAGCGCTCTCCACCCAAGAAGTGAGCTGGCCTGGCTCTGTGCTGTCAACTGCCGCACGAAGCTCGGGAAGAAGACCCTCGATGCGGATTCCACGTGGGTCGGTCATCTTTTCCCGGTCAGATGGCGAAGCCACGTCGTACTTTTCTTTCACAGCTTCGAACGATGCGCCTCCGCTAAGTTCTTCTTGAGCGGCAGTCTGTGCGGCAGGATCAGTGACAAAGATCAAGTCGAGCTTGACACCTGCTGCGTCAGTAAATTCATCTGGATTCTCTTTGATGTACTCGTCAACTTCAGCCACGGTCACCGTGATGCCCTGAGTGACGAGCCGCTCCTGGCTCATCTCTGTTTTGACCTGGTTCTTCAGCTGCTCCATTGAATAGCCGGCGGCCTGGAAGCTCTCGATGTACTTTGGATTCCCCTCATTTCTCATCTTGAGCTCTGCATCGATGTCGGCGTCGGTGGGGGAGACCCCGGCCTTTTCCGCAGAAGCCAGAATCAGCTTGCCAGCGACAATCTCCTGCAGAGACTGGATTGCAAACGAGTCAGCCAGAGCGACTTCCACGACCTGCCCGTCAGGCGTGAGGGCTCGTACTGTAGCCTTTGTCTGCATGAAAGCAAGCATCTCTTCGGCAGTGATCGGAGTGCCATTGACCGTACCGAACGCTTCGGATGAAGCTGCAGCAGGCACGGCTTCATCTCCGCCGCAGCCTGTCGTGAGAATGAGTGATGACAGCAGCGCTGCCGTCAGAATGGAATTCGTCTTCATCTGTTTTGTCCCGAGTCTGTAACCTGTAACGTTGGGCAGGATCGATTTGCAGCCAACGAGGCTTCTGAGGAGTTATTTTGGCCCAAAGGGTGCGACGCCGGTTAGGCGATCCCGGCGCCTTTCTCCGTCATGTACTTTCTCAGCCGCCCCATTGCCTGTGTGTGGAGCTGATAGACCCTGCTCTCACTCACCCCTAAGACCTTGCCGATTTCACGGAATGTGAGGCCTTCAAAGTAGTAGAGCGCGATGACGAGCCGCTCACGCTGAGGGAGAATGTCGACGCCGCCTGCAAGGATCTGCTTGAGCGCGTTGCCCTGGACTTCTCGATCGGTATCCGCGTCTTCGTCTGAGATCATCTCAACGAACTGGATAGAGTCGTCTCCGTCCCCTGACCCGATCATGTCGTCGAGACTGTAGACAGAAGTTCTGGTCCGGCGCTGCTGCAGAGTTCGAAGCTGCTGCTCGTCGATCTCCATCCTCTCGGCCAGCTCTTGGTCGATCGGATCGCGTCCGAGCTCCTTTTCCAGTGCCTGGAAAGCTCGATCCATCGCTTTGAGCTTGTCCCGAATTGACCGAGGCACCCAATCCTGATCGCGCAGCATCTCCAGAATCGCACCACGTATCAAAGCGATCGCGTAGGTCTCAAATTTGACGTCACGGGTGGGGTCGAACTGATCAACCGATTTCACGAGCCCGACGACGCCTGCGCTCACAAGATCATCGCGCTCGAGCCCAGAAGGGACATTCGTGACGAGCCTGCCGGCGGTGATCCGGACGAGATAGGAGTAGTGGTCGATCAGGTCCCCGCGAGCCTCAGGGCTCTTGTAGACCTTGTATTCCCTCCACATCTCTTGGATTTGACTTGGCGACAGCGGCATTGGTTTAGCGACCTGGCTTTACTCGCAAGACAACTCAACGCCAATCTAACCTCCCAGGTTCAGATCAGCGCCGATTTTGCGAAAAATCTAGCAATTCTCTCATGTGGAAGACGTGTCAAAGCCCAGGAGTGATGCTCAGATCGTCAGTTTTAGACCATCGTAGGCGAACCTGACGCAAGGCGGGAGATCAGGCTCGTCCACGTCGTGATCATAGTCGTCGCTTAGATGGGTCAGCCAAGTCGTTTCCGCTGCGATTTTTTCGGCTTCAACAAGTGCTTCAGAAAGACAAAAGTGATTGGGGTGAGGTTTGTGCCGCACTGCGTCAAGGATCAGATGATCCAAGCCCTCCAGGAGCGGCCTGACATCATCAGGGATCCCATTGACATCGGTGAGATAGGCGAAGTCATTGACGCGTATCCCCATAACCTTCATCGGTCCATGATCAACCCAGAAGATCTTGATGTCCATGCCTGCTGCATGGAGCGTGTCTGGCGGCTCTTCCAGGCTGAATCTCGGGACGAAAATCCCTGGCGGGAAATCGCCAAACGCGTAGGCGAAGACGCGGCGGATGTCCTTCTGGTGCTCCTCGGACGCGATCACCCGCACCGGCTCCTTAGTGCCGAGACAGAAGGCGCGCAGATCATCCATGCCCATGATGTGATCCGCGTGCGTGTGCGTGACGAGCACGCACTCAATGCTGCTGACCTGTGCGCCCAGCAGCTGCTGACGGGCATCTGGCCCGGCATCGACGAGAACGTCACCTTTGTCGCCACGCAGGAGAAGGGAAGATCTGAGGCGGTGGTTTTTGGGGTTTGCCAGGTATTCGGCAGGATAGGATTTGCCGATAATCGGCACTCCCGTGCTGGTTCCTGAGCCCAGGATGATCGCTTCTGGCATCAGCCCTTGAACGTTCGGTCGAGGACCTGGACGGCCACAAAGGCGCTCGGCAGATCGGTGTACTGCGCGATTCTCTCGATGCACCGGGCGAAGTTGCGCTCCGCGAGATCATCCGTGATCGGCGTCTCGATCAGAGCTGATGAGAGGATGTCGACGGCTTCAAGCAGGAACTTAGCCCGGTTTTGTGGAAGCGATCGATTTGGAGTCGCCGCGTATTGACGAGAAAGCTGCTCGTAGATCGACTCCCAGCTTTTTCCTGCCTTCGCCTCTTTTCGGGCTCGTTCGAGCGCCCGCTCTTGGAGTCGGCGCTTTTCAGCGTCCCGCTTCTTTTCCGTCTCCCAGTCGGATTGGGCTGTGCCTGAGATCACGCGAAGATCGACTCGAGAATTTACTTCCCGGGCGATGGCTAGTTCGATCTCTCGGCGAGTCTGGGGAATTCGTAAGTGGCCTGCGAGCTCCAGGTCATCAACACCTAAGCCGAGGACGAAAAACTTGTCCTCAAGGGCCACAGGGACAGCGGCGTTGAGCGCAGCCCAAATGCCGACCCCCGTCACAGAGTCCTTAATATCTGGCAGACAGTCATCCCAGATCGCCTTCACATCGACCATCGGCTCCCATTATGGGGCCCAAGCACAGCCGTGCGCTAGTCACTCGGATGCCTCTGGCAAAAACACCTTCTGCTTGACGGGTGAATCTGGCGGCCCTTAACATGCGCTGGTCACCAAAACGGCGTGCGTCTACTCCGTATCTTTTTTGCCGTGATAGAACGGATCAGGCTTGAATTGGCTCGTTTCGGGATCGTCCTCTCGCCTATCCCATTGGAAGGCGACGAGTGAGCCTCCTTGAACGTGGACCGTGCCGCTCATCCCTTCGCCAGTGAATTTGAACACTTCCGGCTCCGCTGTGAGTTCGCGAACATTGCCATCCGGAAATCGAATCTGGACCAGCCTAACAAGCTGCTCCTCAGGGTACATCTCGGGGTCTACCACGACTTCGTGCTTCGTCGTCTCCATGATCCTCGCAACGATGTACACGTCCGCGTGCATCGTCACTTCCTTCTTGCTGTCATCTGCGTAGGCGGTGCGGATGCCCAGAATCAGGCCATAGAGGAGCGTGCCGAAGCCGAGAGCCAGCACACTGACGGGAATGAAGAGCTGCCCAGTGAGGGCTCCAAGCGTGAGGAGCCACAGCCCAAAACCGAAGACAATAATGCCTCCGCCGATGAGCTTGTAAACGCGCCTGGAAACTTCCGACTCGATCATCCCCAGCTAGATTCTATACGAATCCAGGGGTTTACGACTTCGAAGTTTTGACGCCGCCTGCAACAATCACGTCGCCGACAGCGAACGACCGGCGCACATCCTGGATGATGACCTTGCTTCGGTGCCCAACCATCTCTTCGCCGGTGAGGAGCTCAATGTAGAAGCCCTCGTCGGTCCAGCCGATGATCTTGTCGAGCCCGTTTACGCTCGAGCTGCGGACTGAGCAGTCCACGACCTGAGCCCGCCGGGTGTCGAGCATCTTGGCGTCCATCTCTTCGATCGTCGTCGTCTTGATTTCGTACTCGTCGTACTCAAAATCGAAGTTGGCGCGAATGTAGAGGCCTCTCTTCAGCTCGTGCTCAAGAACCTCGATCTCCTCGCCGTCGGCGCCGATCAGGGTCTCGACGACAGCTGGGTGGCACTCGACAAGGAAAGCGTCGCCGCCTTCATTGAGCTTCCTGCTCAGATCACGTTCGATCCAGAGAGCGACGGTGTCGAACGACGCAATTCTGCCTCGGCCATCGCACATCGGACAGAGCTTGGTGATCGCTTCCGTGACCGATTCGCCTGTCCGCTTTCGAGTGATTTCAACCAGACCGAGCGACGAGACTCGTCCGACTCGGGTCCGCGCTCGGTCTTTGCCGAGAGTCTTTTCAAAGTGGTCGAGCAGGGTCTTCTTGTCAGAAGCCGACTCCATGTCGATGAAGTCGATGACGATGATGCCGCCCATGTCGCGCAGCCTGAGCTGGCGGCAGACCTCTTCAGAGGCCTCGAGGTTCGCCTTCAGGATCGTATCACTAAGCGACTTGTTGCCGACCTGTTTGCCGGTGTTGATGTCGATGGCCGTCAGGGCTTCCGTTTCGTCGATGACGAGCGAGCCGCCGCTCTTGAGGAACACTTTGTGCTCCAGCAGGCGATCGAGGTCATCTTCGATGCCGAAGTGGTCGAAAATCGGCTCTTCCTGATCGTAGAGCTCGATCTTCTCCATCAGCTTTGGCGCTGCCATTCCGGCGACCATGCTGACCTTTTCGTACTCTTCCGGATCGTCGATGACGAGCCGGTCGATTTCGTCGCCGAAGACGTCGCGGATCGTTCTGTAGAGCAGAGTCTGGTCGCGATGAACAACGGCGGGAGCTCGCAGGCGCTTGGCCGATTCCATCACCTGAGCCCAGAGCTGCTTGAGCACTTGGACGTCAGCATGGAGCTCGGCGGTAGATCGCGTTTCGCACTCGGTGCGGAGGATGAGGCCGAATCCTTCAGGGTTGATTTTCGCGCCGATCCGATTGAGTCTGTCCCGTTCTTTGCGGTCCTCAATCTTGCGGCTGACACCAACGCTGCCGCCCTCAGGCATCAGCACGAGGTATCGGCCGGGAAGGGAAATTCGTGTGGTGACGCGGGCGCCTTTTGTGCCGCGCGGGGCCTTGGTGACCTGCACCATCAGCTCCTGGCCTGGCTTGATCAGTTCTTTGATCTTGCGTCTGCGCAGCTCGCTGCGCCGCATGCTGGCGGGGGAGTTGTCAGAACGGTCGTCGGGCAGAATGTCGCCGACATAGAGGAATGCATTGCGCTCAAGGCCGATGTCGACGAACGCCGCATCCATGCCGGGCAGAACGTTCTGGACGATGCCTTTGAAGATCGAGCCGACCACGCGCTCTTCCCGCTCGACGCGGTACTCCATGAGCTTGCGGTTCTCGATGGTGGCGATCCGAGTCTCACGCGCAGAGCAGTTGACCAGAATCTCGATCGATTTGGGGCTTCGAACCGCCGGCTTCTTTGCACGAGAGCTGGACGGCTTCGATGTGGACTTCCTGACGGAAGATGTCTTTCTCAATTGTAAAATCCTTCGGACTGATCTTCATTCGGGGCGCCATGCGGCTTTGCCGGGCGCAGGGATCGAGGATCAGCTCCTGGCTGCGATTTTACCGCGTCAGTGGTTAAGCAGATAGGGTCGGGTGCACCATCGGACGGGACCAGCGGTATCCTGTCCCCGTGCCGGTCTACGAGTACCGATGCGGCAGCTGCGGCAAAGCCTTCAACGTGCTGGTGCCCCAAACTGAGGACGCTGACAGTCAGCCCTGCAAATTTTGCGGCTCTACGGAGGTCTCCCGCCAGGTGAGCAGGTTCAGACGAGGCACGTCGGAAGAGGATCGGTTCGACAAGATCACGGATCGCTTGGAGCGGGTTGGTGAACCTGAATCAGCCTCTGAGCTGCGCGAAATGGCCAGAGACGCAGGCGCTGCAGCTGACGAAGACCTGGCCGACGAATTTGAAGAGATGTTTGAAGCCGATATGGACGAGGATACGAACCGATGAAGAGGGGAGGCAGCCTGACAATAGTCTGCGGCAGCATGTACGCCGGGAAGTCCGAGGAGCTTATCCGTCGGGCCCGCCGGGCGCTCTTCGCAAAGCGCGTGGTTCAAGTCTTCAAGCCGAAGATTGACAAGCGATACGACGAGACGATGGTCGTCACGCACATGGGCGTCAAGCACAAGGCGCTGCCGGTCAGGACATCGGCTGATCTAGCAAAAAAGATAGAAGTCGGCACCGATATGGTCTGCATCGAGGAGGTTCAGTTCTTTGATGAAGGCATCGTGGACCTGCTCATAAATCTTGCTGATTCAGGCTACGAAGTAGTGGCTGCAGGCCTTGATCAGGATTTCACACGCAAACCGTTCGGGCCGATGCCAAGGCTTCTTGCCTGTGCGGACGAAGTGATCAAGCTGCGGGCGATCTGCCAGCACTGCGGCGAGCCTGCGAGCCATACATACCGTGCCGTGGATGGCCAGCCCGCACACAAAGATGACCCTGTCGTGCTGATCGGAGCGGTTGAGGCCTACGAGGCCCGATGCCGGAAGTGCCACAAGCTTCGCGGCGCTCCCAAAAAGAAGTTCAAGCCCGCCAGCGGCTAGGGTTTTGCCTCTTTGATAATCAGCGTGAAGCTGCCGTCAACGGCCTCACCGGCGAGTGGTGAATTTTCCAGCGCGGCCTCGTGCTTGAGTCTGCGGCCTGTTCCGACTTCAATCCAGATATTGCCTGTTGAGGTGGCTCTAGGCATCTCTTCGCCCCTGTGGGTGGTGGTTTCGGTCTCTTCGATGCTGAAAGCGATCTTGAGAGCGTCGTAGCCTTTGACCGTCTCGGCTCCTTTCAAGGTGTAGGTGGCTTTGACGGGCACTGTGCCAAGCTCTTCAATCGCTGGGACGGTGGCTGTCCAAGCACCACCGATTTCAACTGACTCAGTCGGCCAGACCATTACCGTCAAATTGGCAAACCGAGCGTCTTCAGGGTCGACATCTTCACCGCCGATATCGAGAATCCAGCCTTCCTTGCCGAATGTCATGAGAACCGGGGGAGGGCTGTTGTAGGTGATCGGCTGATCCTCGTGGATTAGCTCGCCGTTTTCCTGCTGAGATCTGACTACATAGTTGCCGTCTTCCGCGACATGAGCAATAGTCCGGGTGATGTCAGCCTTGAACGTCGCATCGGCTCCGCTAACTTCCTGGCTCACGCTGAGCTCGTAAACGGTCTGCGCATCCTTCACTGGGGTGAATCGGATTTCATGAGCCTGTGGTGCAGCTGCAGTGATCACGAGGATGGCAAGTGCGGTCTTCAACATCTGTTCTGTAGATTGTGACGTATCGGGAAAGTCTTGGCTGCGCCTGACTTGTGCTGGCACAATGGGTGGGACATGATTCGTGCCGTCACATTCGACTGCGCCCTGACACTGCTTGATGTAAATTGGCAGCCTGATCTGGAGGTCTGCCTCGCTGCCGAAGAGCTGGGTCTTGAGTTCGACCAGCAGCTTGGGCGTGAGCTCTTTGGCAGGCTCTACATGGGACGACAGCGTCAGCTGATGGCGTCGAGTTTCGCGGGCCAAGACGAGTATGTGAACTTTTGGGTCGAGTTGGGCGAGGACTGGTGCGCTGGTCTGGAACTTCCCGACAAAGGGTTGGAAGTGATGCAGAGATTTGATGACCGGATATACGGGCCAAACTCCTCGATTGTCAGGCTCTACGACGATGTGCTTCCGTGCTTGGACACCCTCCGCGAGCAGGGAATCCCCCTGGGTGTGATCAGCAATTGGGACCGCTCTCTGGAGCGTGTGTTGAACGCAGCTGGCATCGCTGATAGATTCGAAACCATCAGCGCGTCCATGGTCGTTGGTTCAGAAAAGCCAGACACCGAGATTTTTGAATTGACGCTGAGCCGGATGGGTCTCAAGCCTTCTGAAGTGCTCCACGTGGGTGACAACCCGCTTGACGATGGTGAGGGAGCTCGGCGTGCTGGCATCCGGTCGGTGATCATCGACAGATCACGCTCAGAGTCAGAAGGAAGCGTGATCCACCACATGTCGGAGCTGATGGCGAGGATATGAGGGTCTCTGATTTCGATTACGAGCTGCCCGAGGAGCTGATCGCCCAGCATCCTCTGCCTGATCGCTCGGCGAGCAGGATGCTTGTGCTTGACCCGGCTTCCAATCGGTTCGAGGAGAGGCCGTTTAGGTCGTGCGTCGATCTCATCAAGCCAGATGATTTGATTGTCTGCAACACGACGAGAGTCACTGCGGTCCGGCTCTACGGATCCCGCCCGTCAGGCGGAAAGGTCGAAGCGCTGGTCATGGCCGAAGAAGCTCCCGGCAGGTTTGAGACCCTGATGAAGCCCGCCAAGAAGATGCGGGTAGGGGAGTCAGTTTCGTTTGGGGACGGCTTGGATGCAGAAGTAGTCGAAGTCAGGGAAGAGGGGCTGCGCCTGATCCAATTCAAGCAGCTGGATGGCCTGCAGGACCGCCTGGCCGAACAGGGAGTCGCTCC
>JALGYA010000229.1 GCA_029824475.1 Fimbriimonadia bacterium
CCTGCCTCGTTCTTGTGCTTGCGGGTCCAGACGATCGGCATCATAGGGTCGTTGACGGGCTGCTCGGTGCCTTTCACGGTCTTCTTGACATTGGTGGCTGGGCCATCGCTTGGCTTCATTCCGGTCAGGACTTGGCCTCGCATCAGGATGGTGGCATCCGCTGGTAGATGAGCTTCGTAGACGTCGGTCGTGCCAAACACGTCCTTGACGCCGTTCAACAAGGGGTTATTTTTTGCGCTCGGCTCAATCACTCCGCGAGTCGCCTGACTGCCGTGATTGCCCCAGTGGGTGAGCCACTTTTCGCCGAGAACGTGCCGCCCGAAGCCGCCTGACCACGTGCTGCTGCGCTGGCCGTACCGCTCGTAGGCGCCGTCTTTGAAGTCGAAGGCGTGGGTGCTGGTGCGCAGGGCGATGAAGGGCTTGCCGGACAGGTAGTACTCGTCAAAGTGCTTCATCTGGTGGTCTGGCCACTCTCGGAATCGGAGCAGCATGATGCAGAGGTCGGCTTCTCTTAGCGACTCCAGGCCGGGCTGGTTATCGTGCCGATCCGGGTTGATCGTCCCGTCATCGTTGAGCGAAAAGAGCACGGTGCACTTGAACCCGTGGCGGGTTGATAGGATCTTCGCGAGCTGTGGGAGTCCCTCTTCTGAGCGGTACTCCTCGTCCCCGGCGAGGAGGACGATGTGCTTCCCAAGGCCAGGCCCCTGTGTGCCTTCGGAGACGACTCGGTCTTGGTGAAGGGCGGTGGACTTCTCCGTGGCAAATGCAACTGTCAAAGTGACATAGAGCATGAAGGGTGGGCCTCAAGTGGTGGCGTCTTCTGGATAGTTGAACGATGCCATGGTTATCTTGTCAAAGTGCTGGTCCGGATTTGAATCGAACTCTGCTTTTCTGCGGATTAGGACTAGGAGTGTGGATTCGAGCCAGTCCCTTTGAACCTGAGCCAGCGGTTTACGAATACCTTTGGGTGTTCGTTTCCGCGCCTCCATTTCGTCACCCTCGTTGTTCGAGTCTCTGCCGACTCGTTCAAGAACAGATCTCTCAATACACAGGGCTCGAGATGCTCCGGCGATTCCATCGTGTTGTTCTCGGAGGACCGACAGCCAGTAATACGCAAGCTGTTGTAGGGGTTCTCCCCCAGCTTTGAACCGAAGGTATCTCGTCCAGATTGAAGTAACAACCGGGCTCACGGCTTTCATGCGTTCCGGTGGAGAAGGGTATTCGCCGACTGAAAAACTCGTGATTGCTATTGCATGAATCTTCACTCCACTTGCTATGACGGCGGCCTGGATTGTTTGAGGTGTGCCGGGTGGAGGAGGGTCCCTGTCAATGATCTTGCAGTCTTCGAGTTCGAACCAAAAACTCTTTCTTCTCTGGTCAAGCGCCTCAGAAAGTTCCCATGCGTCAAGGAACGGCTGGACAAGGTCGATGGCGTCCTCTTTCGACGGATAGTGGCCTCGCAGCTTGACATTTAGAGTGTTATTCTCCAACACGTAGTCGAAGTGCAACTCCGATCCGCGGAGGGGTTTTGGGTCACGGATTTCGAATGTATCCGAGGTATTCAGCCTAAAGCTGAGGCTGACAACGTGTGGATCCCTCATGGCTCACACACCAGCCGGATTCCCACAAAGAACCCGTCCGAAAGCCACCAACGCGACTTCGGAAGCTGGGGGTCGGTCATCTGCCAGTCGGGGTGCCAGTACTGCCGCCGCTGCGGAGTGATATCTGGCGGATCGTCGTCGAACGTGCCGCCACACAAGACCGGCTTGCCTTTCAGGTCAGTCGCCCACTCGCCGACATTGCCGAACATGTCGAACAGGCCGAGCGAATTCGGCACCTTCTTGCCCACCGGGTGGCTTGTGTCGTCGGCATTGTCGTAGTGCCAGGCTTTGTTGTCGAAGTCGGCCTTCCAGTCACCGGCTTCGCTGGCGAGCTGCCACTCGGCCTCGGTCGGCACGCGGTAGTTCTTTTTGGTCACAGAGCGCAGCCAGCGGCAGAACATCTCGACCGTCTCCGAGCTGACGTTGATCACCGGATAGCCCTTGTGCCCCCAGCCTAGATCGGGGAGGATGTAGCTGCGGCTTGGCCGGGCGATCGCGTCTGGCGGAAACTCCGATTGGTCGTACTTCGGCGAAGGATCGCCGCTCAGCAGGAACTGGTCGAACACATCCCAAGTCGTCTCGGTCGTCGCCATGAAGAATGGATTGACCTCAACCATTTGGTCAGCTATGGTGACCGACCCGCCAGGGATCGGCACCATATTGAATTCTGCCGTCGAGTCGGGCAGCTTTTCAACGTATGGCTCGGCCTGCAGACTTGCTGCGCAGAGCAGGAGGGAAGTCAGCATTAATACTCGCGGTTGTTCAGCCTTCCCGGCTTTGGCGAAGGATAGATGCCATCCCGATCCGGAGTGATTGGAGCCGGGCCCGTGTAGGTCAGATCAGCTACGGTCGGGGCGAGCTCTATTTCAGAGTTCATCGCGTCCTCAAACGTCATCTCCTGGCCTGTGTGCGCAGCCATGCGGCCGAGGCTGCAGGTCATGCTGGCGTTAACGCCGCTTACAACCTCGTTGTGAAGCTCGTTGTCGCGGATCTTCTGGATCAGGACATTCCACTCGTTTTGGTACGGATTACTGCGGTTGCGGGAGCGCCAGATTTCGGTCTCTTTCGTGGTCAGCTGGCCCGAGTGGATCGCCTGAGGCCCGCCAAAGTCGCCTGCTCTTGCGGCGATGGCCACGCCCTTCGTGCCGTGCACATAGCTTGAGAAGTGGCCGTGAGCACCATTCATGCACCGGCCATCGAAGAAGAACTTGCTGCCGTCTGCGAATGTGTATTCAACTGCATAGGCGTCAAAATTCTGATCAACCAGAGCTTTGCCATCCCGGTCCTTCCTGAAGTGTCGACCACCGAGTGCCTGCGCCTTGACCGGCCAAGCATTCTTCATCCAGCAGAGGTGGTCAATGTGATGGATGTAGAAGTCGTTGAAGCAGCCGCCGCTGAGCCAGATGAACCCGTGGAATCGCCGGATCTGGTGCTCTAGGTCGGTCATGTCCGCAGGTCTGCGGGTTGACTGGAAGGTGGCTGCAGGCCCGTGCATGCGGTAGCCGCGCATGTAGGTGATGTCGCCGATCTCACCGTTCATGATTCGCTCGCGCAGCTCCTGCATGCCGACGGAGTGTCGTGACATGAGCCCAACTCCAACCTTAAGGTTAGCCGCCTCCGCGAGCTTGTTCAGCTCGAGCATTTTTCGACTGGAAGGGCCATCGACCGTCACCGGCTTCTCCATAAACACGTTCAGCTTCTTGCTGATCGCGTACTGATAGTGAACCCAGCGGAAGGCTGGAGGCGTGGTGAGAATCACGACATCGCCTGGGCGAAGCACGTCCATGGCGTCTTTGTAGGCTTCGAATCCGACGAATTTGCGGTCGTCTGGCACATCGATCTTGTCGCCCCTGCTGGCCTTCAAGTTGTTGTAGCTGCTGATGAGGCGGTCTTCAAAAACGTCCGCCATCGCGACCAGCTTTGCCGGTCCGCTAGTGTTCGAAACTGCATTGACGACAGCGCCGCTGCCGCGTCCGCCGCATCCGACGATCGCGACGTGGATTTCGTCACTCGACTGCGTATGGTAGCCCGCGCCGGCGAGGCCGGGAAGCATGGTTCCGACAGCCAGTCCGCCCGTGGTCTGGAGGAACTGCCGCCTTGTCGGCTTAGTGTTGCCTGTGCTCATGGTGAGTGAATCTTCTTTTGTAGACGCTCGCCACTGCTCTTTGATTCAGTCGATTCTTGCAGGAGCGTCTGCGCCGGTGATTATAACTTCACCGGCGCAGAATTCGACAAGTTCTTTTCACCCTAACCCATCGGAGATGGATGGGATATCCGCAAGTTTGGCTACTTGCGGATATCCAGGATCAAGTTAAACGGCGTCTGTGACGCCACTTTGAAGCCCGTAAACCCACCCTCGCGTGCGACTGCCTCCAGCCGCTTCGGCCCAGCCTGGGCGCCCAGAGCTAAGCCAACCTCCTGGCTGATCGAAGCCGGTGTGCAGATAAATGTCGAGAACGCGTAGAACATCCGTCCGATGATGTTCATGTTCTCTTCAAGCGTGTCATTTGCGAACGGCTCAATCAGCATAACTGAACCGTCCGGTTTCAGTGCTTGGTGCGAGTGTGCCAGCGCTCCGACAGGGTCACCCATATCGTGGAGGCAGTCGAAGAAAGCGACAACGTCATAGTCGCTGCCGGGGAAGTGCTTTGCCGTGGCGACTTCAAATCTCAGGTTGGACAGCCCAAGGTCTCGAGCCCGCTCGTTGGAGCAGTCGATCGACTCTTCATGGAAGTCAAAGCCGATGAACTCGGAGTTGGGGAAAGCCTTTGCCATCTCGATGGTCGATGCCCCATG
>JALGYA010000230.1 GCA_029824475.1 Fimbriimonadia bacterium
CTATCCTGATTCAGGTCCAGCCGTCTTGATTCTCGGGCTTGGGAATAAGGAGGAGCTGACCGCTGACAGCTTCCGAACTGCCTCGACATCGGTCGTAAAGCACATCGCTGGCGCCAAGCTGGAGCGTGTGAATGTCCGCATCACTGGCCTGGCGCAGGAGGCCGCGATGGGGCGGAGCTTTGGCGAAGCGCTCGGCCTGTTGGGCTGGAGCGGCAGGGACTTCCTTGGAACGGCGTCTGACCCAGATGAATCGGTCGACCTGCATGTCGGTGTCCATGAGGAAGAGTTCATGCGTGGGGCACGCACGGGCCTTGGACTGGCTGAAGCAGCGAATTACGCCCGCGAGCTCGTATTCACTCCACCCGCTCAAGCGACTCCCATGTATATGGCGGCCCAGGCGCAGGCTTTGGCTGATCGATTTGGCCTTGAGTGTCGGGTAGTTCAGGGGGATGAGTTGGTCGCAGAGAAGATGGCTGGGATTTCGCATGTTGGGATGGCGAGCGATAATCCTCCTTGCTTGATTCGGCTTGAATACACGCCTGAGGGCGGTTCTGATTTGAAGCCTGTGGTGCTGATCGGCAAGACGATCACTTATGACACTGGTGGATTAAGCATCAAGGGCAAAACAGGGATGCCAGGCATGAAGGCCGACAAGGGAGGCGGCTGCGCAGTGCTCGGCGCGATGCAGGCGGTTGCGGATGTGATCAAGCCTGACTTCCCGGTGGTGGCACTGTTGCCAGCAGCAGAGAACTCCATCAGCGGGAACGCGTACCGGCCTGACGATGTGATCCGGTTTAGGAATGGCGTCACGGTCGAGGTGACCAACACAGATGCCGAAGGGCGGCTGGTTTTGGCGGATGCTCTGTGCTGGGCGACGGACAAAGAAGAGCCTGCCTGCATCGTCGACATGGCGACGCTGACGGGCGGTGTTGTTACGGCGCTTGGCAGCGAATACGCGGGGTGTTTCTCTTCGAGCGACATGATGGTTGCCGACCTGGAAGAGGCCGGCCGAGTTTCGGGTGAGAAGGTGTGGCGCCTGCCGGTCGATAAAGCCTATCGCGCGATGCTGAAATCGCCTATCGCGGACATCGTCAACTCAGCCTTGGGCGGCAAAGCGCACCCTGTGCAGGGCGCGGTCTTCCTGTCTCACTTCGTTGGAGAGGACATCCCCTGGGCGCACATCGACATCGCTGGTGTGGCAGTCACTAAAGAGGCGCTCCCGATGTTCAAGCCGGGGCCGACAGGGTTCGGCGTCCGGCTTATCGCAGACCTTCTGCGAGGCAGACCGAGCGTCCTGCCGGTTGACTGGCAGTGAAGCCAGATTGGCTCGATGAAGCGGTAGAGCATCTTCGGAAGGACTCCACAATGGGAGTGCTTGTTAAGAGAATGCCGAGCCCGCCTTATGAGCTGTCCAACGATCTCTTTCGGGGGATCGTGCATTCCATCGTCTATCAGCAGCTTTCAGGGAAAGCTGCTGGCACGATTTATGGGCGTTTTGAGGATCTGTATGGTGGGCGCTGCCCAGGGCATGAGGTTCTCGCAAAGGCTGAAGTTGAAGAGCTTCGCGGAGTCGGTCTGTCCAGGCAGAAGGCGTCCTACATCATCGATCTGAGCCAGAAATGCTGCTCCCGTGAAGTTCGGTTGGATGATTTGGGCTCCATGGACGAAGATGAGGTGCGGGCTCACATTACGCAGGTGAAGGGGTTGGGGCCCTGGAGCGCGGATATGATTCTGATGTTCTCGCTGGGCAGGCCAGATATTCTCCCGTTGGGCGATCTCGGCATCCGAAATGGCATTAAGAAGCTGATGGGCAGGGAGGAGATGCTGCCTGAGGAGATGACCACAGCTGCAGAACCATGGCGGCCATACAGGACCGCTGCGTGTTGGTACCTGTGGCAGCATTGGGACGAGTAGACTGGGGGCATGAACGGCTTCCTGGAAACCTGGAAATTCACTCGCGCACGCATGGATCAGGCGTGGGAGGATTTGACGCTTGAACAGCTTCACTGGAGGCCTCATTCGGAGGCGATGACGATAGCTGAGCAGGTCCTTCATGTCGCCAGTGCAGAGCACAATATGGCCCGCAGGATGCGAAGGGAAGAGCCGCGGGCAGACGAGTTTGAGACAAAGCTGGACAAGGCTGTTAGAGATGGCTTTCTAAACGACAACGCCTTCCCATTTAGCCAGGAAGAGATGACCAAGGAGATGATCGCTTCCACGCTCAGATTTACTGGCGCCCAGGTTGAGTCGATCATGGATGACATGAACGACGAGCTCCTCAATGTCGAGTTCGAAACAGCTCTCGGGCCGATGGCAAAGGGCCTTGGCGGATACCAGAGAATGGCGCAGCATCCGGCTTATCACACCGGGCAGTTTTGGTCATACAGGATGCACCCAGAGTTTCCATGCTAGCAATTAGCGCAGTCCGTCCAAAGATGATCGCTGCGTAAACCATCGGAAACTGCACCAATCTGTCCAAAAGTTGCTATATTGCATGCACGTAGGTTTGATTGATGTTGAATTCTAAGTCTCTTCTCTGGGCTGCTGGCGCAGCTCTCCTTGTTTCTGGCTGTGGCGGATCGGTCTCCTCCGTCTCATCAGGCGGTGATACTGGTGGAACGCGTGAATCCGTTGGTACAGCGCGGTTCCGAGTGGACTTGGGAAGCGGCCATGTGACGGTTACGCCGCTGGAGAATGGATCAGGCGGCAGAGCTATTTTCACTGGCAACGCGGTTGGCGTGACGTCTTCAAGAGTGCTTGACGATGTGGGGGAAGTGACTCGCCGTGGAATTCAAGTAACTCTCATCAACAACACAAGCGAGCCGATCGGCGCGAACGGTACGTTTCGGGCAGTTCTTTCTGATTTCGCCAACCTGGGCGGCCTAGCTTCGTCCTACGCAACGCAGACGGCAGTATCGACGCCATCGTCGATTACGAGACCGTATGGCGTCGATGTCGGTTCCGATGGCAGCGTCTATTTCAGCGGCAAAACATCGGGGCAGATTCACAAAATGGTGAACGGCAGCACGGCCCAGCTTGCCACAGGTTTTAATGGCCCGGCTGGGGTGGCAGTTGTTCCCGGCACAGATTATCTCGTAGTTGCCGAAGCTGCTGGAAACGTTGTATCTCTGTCCAGCTTGACCTCGGGCGGAAGAGCTGTTTTGGCTGGAACCGGCGCTGCCGGATCAGCAGACGGACCTGCGGCTTCGGCGACCTTTAGCAGCCCAGACGGGGTGACCGTTGACTCGCTTGGAAACATCTATGTCGCAGATGCTGGCACCAGCGACATTCGCATGATCTCTGACCCGTTCGGAACGCCGGTAGTTTCGACCCTCGCCTCGAGCGGCCTGACGACGATCGCAGATATCGACGCCTTTGAGATTCAGGGCACGGAGTACCTGGCGGTTGCTACGAAGCATGCCGTGTACGGCGTGGCACTGCCGGGCGGTCAAGTCTTCCCGATCGCCGGCAAGCAGACGACATCTGGAAACATAAACGGAGCAGGAGACGTCGCGCGATTCAAATTGGTGCGCGGTGTGGATGCTGCCAATGGTGCACTGTTCGTCATGGACGCGCAGAATTACAGAGTCAAGCAGGTGACATTGAATCCTGGTGGAAATCCGCTGGACAGCTCCAGTTGGCACGTGGCACTTCTTGCTGGTGATGGGACGAACGCTCATACGGATGGCGCAGGTGACGTTGCCCAGTTCCAGTATTCACAGCATCTCTGCGCCTCGCCCAGCAGCAGGCTGTTCGTCGCGAGCTACTCCGGTGACGCGCTGCGGCGAATCGAAAGCACGAGTTCTGTTCTTCCTTTCCTAGGAGGCAGCGGCAGCGGCGGCACGGTGCCGGTCAGGCTGGCGAACCCAGAGGGCATCTACAAGGATGACGACCAGGAGCGGCCATACATCGATTACAGCACCGTCTCCGAAGATCTAGCTGCTGGCTCGTCCAAGACTCTTGATCCGTGGCTGTTCTTCATCCCTGATGATGTAGCAGCCTTCGAGTTCACGATGGCCTTGGAGGCGAGGACCGAGCTGCCAGAGATCCTCCCGGCTAACATGTCGCCAGGATCGTCACCTGTCGGCTCCAATGACGTGTACGCCAGAGTTGTTGCTGGAAGCCTCAGCACGGCAGGCATCACGGACGGCGTAGGGCCAGCGGCGACATTCGAACTCAGCTATGGGCTCGATGCTGATGCCGGTGGGACAGTTTTTATTGCCGAACGAGTCGGCTTTTGCATCCGTATGATGACGCCCGATGGGGAAGTCTCAACGATCATTGGTGATCCGACTCGAAGCGGCGCTCCGACAAACACCTCCGGCGACCT
>JALGYA010000231.1 GCA_029824475.1 Fimbriimonadia bacterium
ATTTAGGTTCAATCAGCGAAGGATCCCACACCTGGTTCAGGGCGCAGCTCAGTTGATCGAGGAGTGGTCTTTGGAACCGGACAGGTTCAAACTGAGGATGGCCCGGACGGAGGGATTCGAACCCCCGACACCTGGTTCCGAAGACCAGTGCTCTATCCACTGAGCTACGTCCGGACGAAGGGTCCGAATATACCAGCAGATGTGGGGGCTGGACCGGGTCGGTCCCGCGGCTAGGCTGCGCGGTCGAGAGGCTGCTCGGATCGGCCGCCCTCTTCCACTCGCAGGACGAGCGATTCGCCCTTGGCGTAGGCACGCTTGTGCTTGACCAGCGTCCAGACGCCAGCGGCGGTCCACGCGCTCAACATTCCGATTCCTGCGACTGTGCCAGCCGCGGTGCTCGAGTCAAAAACTGCAATCAAAGAAGTCATCATCATCCCGTCCTCGTATCGGTATTAATTCCGTGCTTCTGTAGCCGGTCCCCCTGGTGAATCTGCTGGTTTGGCCTTAGATGCCGTAGTTTTCAACCACGCGAGGCTTCACACAGTGGGGACTCAATTCGTGCCTTCGCCCTGTTCTATACTCAAGTCATGACGTCAGACGAGCGGCACGCCGCAGTGCTCTCCCGATACACCGACTTCGTCAACCCCTACCTGGGAAGGCTGATGGCCTTTGCTGGGTTTGGGGTGGAGGACCATGCGGAGGGCTGCTACATCTATGACCATGAGGGGCGAAAGCTGCTCGACTGCCTGGGAGGATACGGTGTTTTCAGCCTCGGGCACTCCCATCCAAAGGTCGTGCAGGCGGCCAAGGATCAGCTCGACAAAATGCCCCTGTCTGCTCGCGCCTTCTTCAGCGAGCGAACTGCTGAGCTGGCGGAAAAGCTCGCTTCGATCACGCCGGGCAACCTACAGCTCACGTTTTTCTCCAACTCTGGGGCAGAGTCCGTTGAGGCTGCGCTGAAATTCGCGCGGGCTGCATCTGGCAGCACTGAGTTCATCTCCACTTACGGCGGTTTCCACGGCAAGACCCTTGGCGCACTAAGCGTGACTGGGCGCAAGAAGTATCAGTCACCATTTGAGCCCCTCATCCCGGGCGCGAAGTTTGTTGAGTTTGGTGATGCTGAGGCTGTCGCGAGTGCTGTCACGGAGTACACAGCGGCTGTCATCGTTGAGCCGATCCAGGGCGAAGGCGGAATCATCGTCCCGCCCCCTGGCTACCTGCGAGATCTACGAGAAGTCTGCGACAAGATGGGCACGCTGCTGATCTTCGACGAAGTCCAGACGGGCATGGCCCGTACCGGCAAAATGTTCGGCTGTGATCATGAGGGCGTGGCCCCCGATATCATGTGCCTCGCGAAGTCGCTCGGCGGAGGAGTCATGCCGATCGGTGCGACAATCTGCACGCAGAGAGTTTTTGATAAGGTCTACTCTGAGAACCCATTGCTGCACACATCCACGTTTGGCGGGAACCCAACAGCTTGCGCCGCGGCGTTTGCAACCATCGAGGTTATCGAAGAAGAAGGCCTCTGCGAGAAGGCTGAGACCATGGGCGAAATTCTCAAGAGCGCCCTAAAAAAAGCCACCGAGGGCTCAGAACTTATCGCCGATGTCAGAGGCCGAGGCCTGATGCTCGGCGTCGAGTTCGCTGCCGACGAAGTGGGTGAGCTGGTGATCAGCCAGATGAACAAACGTGGCCTGATCGCTGCCTACACTCTGAACAACCCGCGGGTCATTCGGTTCGAGCCGCCGCTGACGATCACCGAAGAAGAGGCTGTTTGGGCGGCGAACACGTTCGGCGATGCTGTTCGCGAAACGGAAGAGATCCTCACCGCGCTTTGATCTGCGCTTGGACGTCCGCCTGGAGGTGCTTCATGCCCTCCCGGAGAGTCAGACCAGAAGCGTTCTTGGATATCTCCAGCAGGTATCCGGCAGCGACTTCGGGGTGCTTCTTGCTCGTCTCGCGGATGACCCAGCCGATCGTTTTGCGGATGAAGAACTCCTTCTCGTCGACCATCTCTGACGCGTAGCGGGTGAAGCGGGGCCACTGTTCTAGGCTGCCTTCGCGCAATGGCCGCAGCATCGAGAGCATGGCCGCACGCCGGACCCAAAAACACTCATCCTCAGCCCAGGCGTCCATGAGGACGTATTGGTCTGGCTCAGCCCGCAGGATCTCGCCAACGATGTCTGCCGCGAGCCAATCTACATGAGCCCAGCCGGCAGCATCTTCAATGCGGTCACGCAGCCACGGCAGATCCTGGCTGCCCAGCCTATCCACCAAGTGGCTCAACACGGCGATCGAGACCGTACGCAGCTCGTGAGTGTCCGTCTGCCACATCTCATCGAAGAATTCGAGCAGATCCTGACGCCCGATCTCCTTATTCGCCTTCCAAAACACCTTAGCCGCCTTGCGGCAAGCCGGAACAGGAGCACCCAAAAACCGAAGCTCACTTTTGAGATACTTCTTCTCAAAAACGGCCCGCTCTTCAGTGGCAACGGCCTTCAGCTGGTCCTCGATCTCCTGGACGCGGTTCATGCGCCCAGCACATCTGCGATCGCCGCGCGGGCGCCGGTCTTGGCCGACTCCAATGCTGCAAAGACCATCGCCAGGCTCTTTATATTGTCGCTGCACTCGCCCTGCGGTTTGGTGCCCGTCTCCAGCGCACTCAAGAACTCAGCGAGGCTGCCGTCAAGGCCGTAGGCATAGCCCTCGGCATCGACCGCAGGCCGCTCGTGGCTCACTTTGCTGAAGAATCCGTCGGTCACCTGGACCTCTTCGATTCTCAGGTCACGGTCGCCATCCCAAGTCGCTGTGCCCTTGCGCCCACAAGCCCGCCAGTTCGAATCCCAACTCGTCATCAATCCTTCAGCGCACCAGCTGCCGCGAAATGCGAACCGCGATCCATCAGACATCTCGAACAGCGCATTCGCACAGGCCGCACCGTCGTACCAGCTCCAGGAAGGATTAAACTCCTCGCAGTAGACCGAGACCGGATCGGCGTCTAGGAGGAAGCGTGCCTGATCGAAAGTATGGATCGACATATCGAGCAGCAGCGGGCTCGGCATCTCATCGCGGAAGCCGCCAAAGTGCGGGCCCAAAAAGAAGTCTGCATTGAGGCTTGCCACACCCGCTAACCCGCGCACCAACTCTCGATACTGCTCCATCGGAGCGTTGTACCGGCGGCTCTGGCTCACCATATAGAGCTTGCCCGCGTCCTGGGAGGCTGCGACCATCTGCCGCGCTTCATCCATGCTGCTCGCCATTGGCTTCTCGCCGATCACCGGCAGCCCAAGTCTAAGAGCTTCACACACAACCGAGCAGTGGGCAGAGGGAGGACTGACATCTACAATGAAATCTGGCAGGGATGCCTTCACGGCCTCGGCAAGGTTGTCTGCGGTCATCACATCGCCCAGCTCCAGCTCCATTGCAGCCTTCTCTGCAAGGGAGGTGTCGACGTCAATCCAAGCTACGATTTCAGTATCGGGGCATCCGACCAGGGTTCGTCCCCAGGTCATTCCCTGCGCACCGGCTCCTACGACGGCGGCTCGACGAATGCTCATGGCCCTTATTGTGTCTCACGACTGGCCTATAATGGGCGGCAGTGAGAGTCCTTGCTGATCAGACGTGGGATGGCCCGGGCGGCCCCCTTCGGTTCGACCTCTACGCCCCCGACCACAAAGCCCCGCTGCTGATCTTGATTCACGGCGGCGGCTGGATCAGCGGAGACAAGGAGTCGTGGGGCGACGAGGCCGAATGGTTCGCCAACCAGGGCTTTGCTGTCGCGACAATCACCTACCGCCTCGCTCCGCTTTATCCCTTCCCTGCTGCGATCGCGGACTGCCAGTCGTTCGTGCGCCACGCGCGTAAGAACGCCGACGAATTCGGGATCGACGGAGACAAGATCGCCGTGTTTGGGAACAGTGCCGGCGGGCATCTAGCCTGCATGCTGGGGCTCTGCACCAAGGCCTTTGATGGGGACGCTGCTCCGGAGCCAGTGCAGGCCATCGTCGACATCTGCGGCATCACCGACCTGCGGCAGGCTGGCGAGCATCACTACGACATCAGCCTCTCGTTCATCGAGCAGTTCCTCGATGGTTCCTGCGCGGAGAAGCCAGAGGAGTACACGGAGGCGAGCCCGCTTCATTGGCTGAGCGATGATGCTCCTCCAGTCTTCGTCGCTCATGGTGAAGCAGACGACGTCGTTCCAGTCCAGCAGAGCCTCGACCTGGCTCAGGCTCTTGAAGAGAAGGGGATTAAGCACGAGCTGCACATCCTAAAGGGTGAGGCCCATTCCTTCACTCTGCCCGGCTGGGAGACGATT
>JALGYA010000232.1 GCA_029824475.1 Fimbriimonadia bacterium
GGCGTTGGCCCGCGGGCCGTGCCCAAGTGCATCAATAATCGCGAAGATAACACTGTCACCCTTCTGCTCGACAAAAACTCCGTCCCCGCTCACCAACTCCCCAGAACAGCAGATTCCGTACGCGCCGTACTCCAGCCCCCCGTATTCACCGGATGTTTGAAACGACCTCCTCACTGTTGGCATTTTGCGCACTGCGGCTTTCGAGAGATCCCCTCTTACGGCAGATTCATTGAGCATAGAGCTGGTGTACAGCCACTTCCAGAAAGAGACCTTTGCTCCTCTGCCAGAATTTGAACCAATCTCTAGACCGTCCATCATGCGCTTGACACCCGGCAGGCCTAGACCGAGCGTTCCAGAGGTGCTGAAGTGATCTCGGAGCGCAGCCCTAGAATCTGCAATACCTGGTCCGATGTCGAGTGCGTCTACACGTATGCCCGATCGATTCTCCTCGGAAAGCTGCGATAACACGATTTCACCACGATCTGCGTATTTGACAATGTTCCGCGCCAATTCGGAGACAGCCGTGCCGATGCGACTGCAGCTCTGCTCGTCAAATCCCAGGTCCCTGCAAAATCGAATCGTCTCTACGACTGAACGAGAAACATCAGCGTCTGTCTTCACCGGGACTTTGCGTGGCCTCCCGATCATGGCCAGTCGTCCTCGAATTCATCCGGCGTTGCCGGTCTTGGTCTGTCAAGTGCAAGAAGCGCGGCTTCAAAGTCACTCGCTACTTCGAGACGAAGTGTATCGGCTCCGAGGTCTACGAGCGACGAAGCCACCCCAGGTCGGAATCCGGCGATAATCGTCCTAGCGCCCATCAACTCGATTGTCTCAATCAGCTTCAGAAGGTCACTGAACTCGGTCAAGTCAATGATCTCAACACCAGAAACATCAAGTACGACTGCCGGGGATGCTGAAGACCTCAGCATCTCCAAAACATCTTCTCGAAAGACACCCAAGACCTCACTGCTCAACTCAACCTGAATCGAAGCTGACAAACATCCTCGACTCTGCTGAATTGGTATCCGCTGGACTCCAGTCGGGATGTCTCGCTTAGCTCGCATCCTCAATTGACATACCAGATCGTTGGAACGCTTCCGCAAGGGCATCTTTCATGGTTGCAGTGGTTCGGACCCTGCCTACATCAATGCCGAGGTCAACAATCGTCTGTGCGATCAGCGGCGAAACGCCCGAAATCATGCATTCGCAGCCCATAAGTCTGGTCGCCTGAGTGATCTTGATGAGGTGATTTGCAACTGCTGTATCGACCACGCCGACCCCGCTGATGTCCAATATGAATACCTTAGACTGAGTTTGTGCGATCTTGTCTAGAGTTGAATCCATCACGTCCTTCGCTCGCTTGGAGTCGATGAGTCCGACAAGAGGCAGCAGCAGGATTCCGCTCCAAATCTGTGTCACAGGCGTTGACATTTCCATGAGCGATCTGGCCTGGGACGAAAGCGTCTCTTCAACGATGCTGGTGTACGTGTCCACGATGATGGAAGCATCAAGGTTAGATAGTCGGATAAACATCCGGTATAGCTTCAGCTTCTCAGCCGCTGGAAGCTTTGAGTTTGCCAGCACTTCCCCGTACAGCGCCTGAAACTTGCTGACTCCAGAGGCATAGATCGTCAACGGCAGACCGATGCGGGCATGGGTCGCGCCGATAATGCGTCGCGTCTCCCCGAAGCTTTCATCGCGATCGTCGTGGAAGAACTGCTGCCAGTAGCCGTTTTGAAAATCTTTGACTCTCGTGAGATGCTCTGTGCTGCTGAAGAACTGATCCGTATCCACGATCGTCGGCAGCCACTCATACCAATCGTCCAGAACGCTCTGTATCGCTGGCTCCATCACTTTTGCAAGCTCAGGAAGGCCGCGGATGTCGTCTTCACTGATTCCATGATGGTGCTTCAGGACGGTCATCTGCCCTTCTGTTTCTGTGATCTGACGGTTCATGTTTCGAATTCCTTTGCCAATTTCCGAAAATGCACATTCTCGTCAAGAATTCGGCAATTGACGGAATACTACCAGTCGTGATTTGAATATTTGTCGAATTACCGGAGACGATTTTGGGCTTCAGCACCGTAGGACCGAACAAAATCTTCCTGTAATTTAGATTCGACAGCTCGCGGCCCGCGTATCGAGCGAATCACGTTAAGCGCCTCGTCAGCAGTCGATCCATGATCTGTCAATACGAGGGAGGCAAGAGTTCCGGTTCGACCGAGGCCGCCAACGCAATGGATAACAGTCGGGACACCTTTGGCCAAGAGTCCACCAATCTCGGTGGCAATCCTCTTTCCTTCGTCCAAAGACGGAATTCCTTGATCAGCGATTGGCTCATGGATGTACCTGATGCCCGCAGCTTCGCAAGCCTCAGCGATGTTGGGAACACCAGCCCACTTGAGTTCGTCTTCGGTGAGGAGTCCCAGGAGGACCTTCACGCCTTCTCGCTTCATCACCGCGATATCTTCTTCAAGGTTTCGGCCGTGGTCTCGGCGCCCTGGACACAGCGTCATGCCGAGACGGGACGGGACCGGAGAGTTATCCGGCGTTAGCCAGCCAAGCCTCAGTTCGCGATTCTCGTTCGTGACGTTCTGAATCTTTTCTGCCATCAAGCATGAGGCGTAGAGCGCCCACTTCTTCTGCATCGCTGAAGACTCATCAAACTTCATCGTGTGCACGGAAAACCTGAGGAGACCGATCAGGGACTGAACCGGATTCCGATCCTCGCGGACAAACTCAGCACCAATCTTCCTGAGGATTGAGATGGTGTTCCAGGCACGCTTCAATGCAGGCAGAGTGATCCCTTCCGGCAATGGACCAAGAGGAGCTCTTAGATCCTGGACTGCTGCCAAGGCCTTCGAAAGCTCGACAGCCTGAGCAAGATCCTCTTCCGATTCAAGCTGAGTGTAGATGTAAAGAATGTCGTTTTCGAGCTTGATCAAATCCTTGAGCACGTGTCCACGCGCTGTGTGGAAGAAGTCGATCAGCCAGACGTTGTCCCGAGAATCGATCAGGATATTGGCGCCGTTCAGGTCCCCGTGCGTCATGGAGACGTAGTGGTACTCGCCCATGCGTCCCAAGTTTGAAGGCACGTACGCTGTGTAGAATTTAACCAGGCTGGGAATGGTCGAACCGTCCGGAAGCACGATGTCCTCATCTCCGGTTCCCTCGCCAAGAACGGTCTTTACGTCCTCCCGGACAGAATCAGCCCATTGTGGAGAAAACCAGTAGTGCTCCAGCAAGGGCAGACGTTCGTATTGGGCCGCCGCATAAAAAGGTCTGAGAATCTCACCAAAGACTTCTTCCAGAACCGCCTCGATCGTCTCCATTGAAGCACCTTCTTCGTAGATGTCCTTGAACTCGAGAATGTCCCCTTTGCCCATTGCAGCGAACGAGTACTTAATGCCCGCCCGCTCGCCGAGGTCCACGAAGCCGCGCACAGCAGGCGCATTGTTGCCAAGTACTTCTTCGACTCTCTCGAATGCTGCTCGCTCTTTGCCTATGAGCGTGCGGCCTCCTATCTTAGCAACCGCTGGAGCCTGCTCCTGGCCTAGGCTGTCCCAACTGTTTGCCCGGAAGACGAGGGCCCCGGAGAAGCCGCCTGAAAGTGGCTTGAGAACAGCCTTTGAGCTGTCTCGGAAGAGGAATGCAGCAACCTCCCTGTCTTCCTCAGTCACGACTTCATCCCCTTCAATGGTGATCGAAGCTGTCAGGCCGCCAGCCTGCCTCTCAACTGCAGGGGCAGCACTGTCAGGAACCAGCCATTGTGCGAACTCGCCAACACTGTCGTGGACCTGGACGCCAAGGATCTTGTTCATCTGATCGAGTGCATTGAAATGCTGGGACCGTGAGGCCGAAGCAGTCAAGGCACTACAAGTCGCCAGGTTCGTAATGCCGCACCGAGTGAGAAGGTCATACAACAGGAATGAGACTTTGGCTTCAGTCCAGACACCGATCACTCCGACGCGCACGTCTGCCTCTGCGTCGATAACTGTGCCGAGGACGGCCGCGAGTTCAGTGCCTTCAAAGTCATTGAGTGCGATCGAATCGACCAACCGTTCATTCTCGCTCTGCTCGTCCATTCCGAGGACAATCTTCGCGCCGTCCGTGTCCGCGATGCAATGGCTTCCGAAAACTTCGAGGTGAGCCGACTGGGCCGGATCGTCTTCGTTGTGCCAATCCCTAATGTGAATGATCGTCAGCTCCTCGGAATTCTGCTCCCTAGCCCACTTCAACACTTGCGCCACCGGACCGACGCGCGGGTCATGGCCCAAGAGGCGTTCAGCCTCAGAATGGCCGACGTGGAGCAG
>JALGYA010000233.1 GCA_029824475.1 Fimbriimonadia bacterium
AGGAAATCTTGTGGATCAGGCCAGTCTTCATATCCACCCAAAACGTCTGCTCTGTCTTCGACTCAATGTCGATGTCCATCGCACCAATCGGGCTCTCAGCTTCACCAGATCCTGCAAAACTCGATTCTGCCAGAATGACCGCAAGCCGTACGCCGCCCTTCTCTTCGATCGACTTGAAGGTGTATTCAACCTCCATGTCTTCACGTTCTTCGTTTCCAGGAATCGGCGGAGCAAGCACCTTCTCTTTCCAGCTGTCTCCAGCAGAAACTGAGTCCTTGGGCAGAACCAAGCCCATCATGCTGTCGCCCTTGGCTCGCTTCATGCCGTTGAGCATCATGTCAAACTGCATCCCCTCGCCCTCCGGCATCTTGACAATTTCCGATTTGACAACTCTGCCCTGTGGGTCATAGAGCGTCTC
Organism: Fimbriimonadia bacterium; assembly: GCA_029824475.1. Lineage (GTDB taxonomy): Bacteria > Armatimonadota > Fimbriimonadia > Fimbriimonadales > Fimbriimonadaceae > JALGXY01. The sequence continues at coordinate 419 of JALGYA010000233.1, forward strand.
CATAACGGAGCCCAAGGCCGAAGGAAGTTCGCCCTGAGCGGTGATCATCTCGGAGGCCTCCGTGCTGCTCTCAACGACGGTAGAAGTGAACCTGAATCCACCTCTCGTCACCTCAATCTTGATCTCGCTTACATTCACGCTCGAAATCTCAAGTGGCTCGGGAAGAGCGTCGACGTCGATTGTCGTTTCGGAGGTCGTCTTGTACTTCAAGACCTGATCATCGTTAGGCGCGAGTACAAGGGTGTCCGCAGGCGCAGAAACAGCAAAAAGGGCCACAGCGCCCAAAACAGCAGAAATCGTCATCGGTTTTCTCCAAGCTGGCGGTCTGACCGCCATCAGTCATTACAATTGAACCACCAACCCAGTTCCACGAGTAGGCCGACTGCCTGCGCTCCGAATCTGGTCCCCCTCCTCTATTCTTGGCCCTCGGCCGAAATGGAGGAGGGAGGGTCCGCCAAAGAAGGCTCCCATAAGGAGCGTTCGACGTGGAAGAGGGGGTGGAGGCTTCCAGCCATCCGCAAAGCATCAATGCGCATGCGAAGCATAATGCTCCGCCAGAGGGTCTCCGCCAAAGTCACCATCAAACTCCCGATAAACCAGATGCACGTGGTTCGCCTGGTTCTGGACGTTGTCGTACTCAATCACAAACGTCGGCCCAAGAATCCGGAAGTAGTGCGGATGCCCCTTCTCCGGGCTCCCGATCCAAGTGAACGTAATCCCATCAACTCCTGCCTCGATGATCTTGTCCCTTCTCCGCTCACGCTCTGCAGGTGACTGAACAGCAAAAACCGCCCTCATGATGTCGATCAAGTGCCCCCGGCTCTCCTCAGACATCGCACTGTACTCCAAGGGTTTTTCCGGCCGATTCAAGGCATAGTCAGCCGCTGAAGCTCGCGCCTTGCCCGCCCCAAGAATATCAGCCGGCACAGCCCCAGGAACAATCGCAAACCTTCGCTGGTCCCGGTCAAGGCTCGCCAGCAACGCAAACGCGGCATCTTCCTCGGCTGCCAAAACCCGCAGCCCTTTATGCTCGCCGCTCAGCACAACATGAGGGTTCGTCCCGATGAACTGAGGTGAACTCGAAACGATCTCACCACCCTTCAACGTGTAGTTCAGTGTAATGTGGTGCCCTTCATACCGGAGCCCCCACACGTCGCTGCCCGGCTCGCCAAAAACGGCGGTCCAGTATCGCTTGTCATCGCGCCAGGGATTGTTCTCCATACCGCGCAGGATGTCCTCCAGCAGCGGAATCTGCTGCGCCTTAGCAAATCCATCCCTGCCCAACAGCGTCACCAGCAGCGCCCGGTTCGCCTTAGCCTCTGCCTCAGATTGATCCCGAAAATCGACCCCCTTCCGATCCCCCGGCACATACCGCCAGTTCGTCCGGTCAGGATTGTCAAACCTCATGAGCGCCTTCGACCGATTCGCATCGGTGAGCGCATCCAGGAACGTATCAACCGCCTTCGCCATATCAACCGGAGCCGTCATCGCCATCACTACCGCCGCCACAACCATGCCTCATTATGCCAAGGATTTACGGCGATCCAGTGATCATTGATTGGTTCCCCCTCCTCCATTCTTGGCCCTCGGCCGAAATGGAGGAGGGGGTTAGGGGGTGGAGGCTCTCGGATTGGTCCCTCTCCTTCGACCAACGGGAGAGGGGGAGGCTAGGAGGGGGCTTCCAATCCGGTTCCGTGTGCCATGGACAGGCCCGAAGGGTTTGTCCGTGCGCCAGCCAAACGCGAACACCCGCACCACAGGGCAACCAGGGCATGGCTTTCTGGCCTCTCCTCCGGCTTGGGGCGGGACCAATCCAAAACCAAGCTCAATCAACCTCAGCCACAAACCGATCCCAGCGCTCTTCCCCGCCCTCAATAACTCCAACCGACCGCAAAATCCGCTCCGCCAAAAACGGAACCAGCTTCGCGTTCCCGATGTTGTGATCCGTCATGATCGCCATCACGAACTCCCGACCATCAGGAGCCCGGACACACGCCACGTCGTGGCGTGTCTCATAAGCCAGCCCAGCCTTCGACCACAGAGTGCACCCCTTAGGCACAACCTTGCCGATGAAGTTCCGAGTCTGCCCGTCCGGCTCCTCCCCGTTCGACTCCACACCACGCTCAAAAAACCCCAACATCCAGGAAGTCCGATCAGCAGAAGCAACAAGCCCCAGCTTGATCTCGCACATCATCTTTGCGCAGGCCTCAGCAGAGGCCATATTCCTGAGCTCCATCGACGAACCATAGCCAAGCCGCTCACGCCCGTACGGACCCTCGTTCCAAGTCTTCTGGCACGCATTCACGCCCGTGATCCCACGCCCTACCAGCCACCGATTCACCGCCTGACGCTTCTCCATCCAAACAGCCATCTCGTCAGCAGGCAGCTCCGCCCCACCAGTCGTATCAGTCACCAAATCAAGAACAAGACCGGTCGCATCATTCGAAGAATCGACGATCATGTCGCGGAATCCCCGCTCGTGCTCCTCAGTCAGCTCTATCGAGCCAGCATCCAATAAAGAAGCCCCATAAGCGATATAAAACGTCTTCACAACGCTCGCCGGATAGACCATCCAGTCCTCCCGGAATCCGCCCATCTCATAGGTGCCCTCAGCACCATCCAGAGAAGCCAACGAGATCCCGATATCAGAGCGATCCAACCCAGGGAACTGCGAAACAGCGGCATCAACAGCATCAGAGCAGATGCCAGAAAGATCAGCAGGAGAGACCATAGCAGCGGCCAGCAAAAATGAAACCAAAACTCACTCCGGCCAGCCCTCGCTGGCCTGCTGGAGAATCCCGTCGGCGACCAAAATCTGCGCCCCAACCCGCACCGCCAAGGCGATCGCATCCGAAGGCCGGCAGTCCACCTCTATCTCCTCGTCATCAATCAGCAGATAGAGCTTCGCGTAGTAAGTCGTCCCCCAAAGGTCGTCAATGACAACCCGAACAACGACCGCCCCCAGCCGCTCCAGCACAGCCACAAAGAGGTCATGCGTCATCGGCCGGTCGGTCTTATGCCCTTCAATAGGAAGGGTGATCGCCGTCGTCTCGGCTCCACCGATCTGGATGGGAAGCTTGCGCTCGTCGTCGGTCAGCAGCACAAAGCGATGGATGTCTTTGCCATTCTGGGCAACATAAACACCCTCAACCCGCACTTCCACGGGCTCGCCAAAATCGACCGACTCCTCACGCGTCTCCTCCGTCTCATCGTAAGGAAAAAACGCGGGTGGCTGGTCCAGATTTTCAGGCTCTTCAGGGCGCTCTTCGCGCTCGTCCGACATACCTAAAAGATACCCTTTTAGCTTCGGTCAGCGTTCAGATATTCCCGCACCGGACGGCAGTCAGCCAGCTCAGGATTGCTGAACACATCGAGCGCATTCGCCAGGGCTTCAGCCGTGTCGATCGAGGTCACACAAGCGACCCCCGTCTCGATGCACGCACGCCTAATACGAGACGCATCCGAGCCCGACTGCTGAGCGATATCCGGCGTGTTGATCATCAAACTGACTTCCGCGCTGAACAGCCTGTCCAGCAGCGTCGGAGATCCTTGCTGGATCTTGTTCAGCCGCTCACACCTCACCCCAGCCTTCGTGATCGCCTCGTGCGTTCCGCCAGTGGCGCCCATTCGGTAGCCCCGCTCGTCCAAGCTCTTCGCAATCCGCACGGCAACATCCTTGTCGTCGTCCCGGACTGAAAGAATCACCTGCCCGCGCGACTGGAACGTAATGCCGCTCGCGATCAAGGCTTTATAGAGTGCGCCCTTATACGTCGAATCGACGCCCAAAACTTCGCCAGTAGACTTCATCTCCGGCCCAAGGCTCGGCTCAACGCGGGCCAGCTTCTGGAACGAGAACACCGGCGCTTTCACCGCATACAAAATCGGATCA
>JALGYA010000031.1 GCA_029824475.1 Fimbriimonadia bacterium
ATCCACATGGGTCGGACTGAGGATCGGCGCATCTTCTTTGGACCGGCCGGAGAGAAGCCGACTCTTCTAGACATTGTGCTGTCGCCTGGGCGGCAGATCACCTATGTCAGCCCACGCGCTTTCAGCCTGGCGCAGATGAGACGCGCGGGACCTGATCCTGAGTACGCGACACTGTTTCTCGATCCTCCAGGCAAACGAGCTGTCTTTTCGGACTTCGTCGGCGATAGGAGAGAGGAGATTCTCTTGGCCCTCGAAAAAGGGATGTCGAGGCAGGATGAACTGCCGGCCCTCAACGAGATTAGCGATTTCCAGCTTACTGGGCCAGATTCGTCCGTCTATGCGCACTCAATGATCTGGAATGAAGGCGGGCGCTCGCCCTTCATCCAGTGCCCCGAATTGAGAATGAGCAAGGAGCAGCGCAGGATCGCCGATAGAATTGCCCCCAACGAGGATCATAAAACCAGCCAGATCGCCTGGACTGTTTTCAATGAGACTGCGGAACTCGCCCTCGTATCGAATGATGATGGTGTTCGTATCCGGTCGCTAAAGCGCCAGCGACTCAGCAATGAGCTGAAGTACGTGAGGCAGATGCGGGGCTCAGTGATCGCCGCCACCTGGTTCCTCGGCGACGAGGCATGGGATATGAATGACCGGATCAAAGATCTCAAGCCCATCGATCCCACCGGCTGAAGGGTACGATTCCGGCCTGGCATGACGGTCCAAGAGCTGCGCGACAAGTACCTGGCTTTCTTCGAAGAGAAAGGCCATAAGAGGCACCCATCCGGGTCGCTGGTTCCGTACGACGTGACCGGACGGCTGGACGAGTCGCTGCTCTTCAATGGCGCTGGCATGATCCAGTTTAAGCCTTACTTCCGAGGGACTGTCAAGCCTGATCATCCGAAGCTGATGAACTGCCAGAAGTGCCTCCGCACTGGCGACATCGACGAGGTTGGGGACGACAGCCACCTCACCTTCTTCGAGATGCTCGGCAACTTCTCGTTTGGTGCCTACTTCAAGCAGGAGGCGATCGACTACAGCTGGGAGTTCATGACCGATCCCAAATGGTTGGGGCTCGACCCTTCCAAGCTAGCCTTCACCGTTTTTGAAGAGGATGACGAGGCGTTTGAACTGGGTCGATGACAGCCCTGCTCCTGAAGGTCCGTACAGCAAAGAAGACTTCCTGCGGGATGACGAGGCCGGCAAGTGGCTGGAGATCTGGAACGACGTATTTATCCAGTCGGAATGGCAGGGCGAGCCTGTCGATCCGGCCCGCCCCGACAAGGGATGGAAGAAGACCGGCATGCCGGATCTGCCGTTCAAATCTGTCGATACCGGCATGGGTCTCGACAGGACAGCAGCAGCTCTTGGTGGGCACCGCAGCGTCTACGATACCGACGCTTTTCAGCCGATCTTCCGGGAGCTGGAGAAGCTTGGGTCTGGGTTCAAATACGGCTCATCTGAGGATGTGATGCAGGCGATGAGGATCGTTGCGGACCACGTCCGCGGAGCGATCTTCTGCATAGCAGACGGCATCCTTCCCGGCAACTCTGGCCGGGGCTACGTGTTGCGGCGGCTCATCCGACGGGCTGTCCTAAAGGGCCAGCGCGGTCTGGGCTTCGACAGCGAGTTTCTCTATAGGCTGGTCGATGTGATTTCCGCTCCTCTCCAGTCGCACTATCCTGAGCTTGCAGACCGACACGAGCTGGTTATCGAGACTCTGAAAGGCGAAGAGCATCAGTTCCGCACGACCCTTGGCAGGGGCAGCTCGATCCTGGCGAAGGAGCTTAAGCGGATTGGTACGGGGGCTGAAGTGAGCGGTTCATTTGCATTCCAGCTTTACGATACTTACGGCTTCCCGGTGGAGGTCACGGAAGAGATCGCTGCTGAACAGGGCTGCGAGGTTGACATCGAGGGATTCAGAGCAGCGATGATCGAGGCTCAGGAGCGGTCGCGCGGCGCGTCGGGCATGGAGACAGTCTACGGCGGCGTCGAAGGCACCGAGCTCTTCGGCGGCCGGGATATCCCAGCTACAGAATTCATCGGCTACACGGACCGTGAGGCAGAGGTCACCATTGTTGCGGTCCAGCCGAGGGTCGATCCGAGAGGAAACAAGACCAACAAGTTCGTCGCAGCTCTGGACCGTTCCCCGTTCTATGCGGAATCTGGCGGCCAGTGTGGCGACACGGGCACGCTCACCGTTGATGGCCAGACGCTCAAAGTGCTCGATACTCAGAAGAACGGCGGGATATGGCTGCACATCGTCGAAACTGAAAATGGTTTGGAACCCAAATCAATTGAGGGCAAGATGGCTGAGGCACGAGTCGACAACGACCGGCTCACGGAAGTCACAAGGAACCACACGGCAACACACTTGATGCACGCAGCCCTCAGGCAGGTGCTTGGCGGTCATGTCGCCCAGGCCGGTTCGCTGGTCAACTCGGAGAGCCTCAGGTTCGATTTCACCCACAGCCAAGCGATGACTCCAGCGGAGATCGCAGAAGTAGAGGCCCTCGTCAACAAGGAGATCTGGGCTGCCCAGCCAGTTACGATCCACGACGGCCTTGAGATCGACGAAGCCCGGAGCATCGGCGCGATGGCGCTGTTCGGTGAGAAATACGCGGACAAGGTCCGCGTCGTGCAGATCGGCGATATGCCGAAGTCAGAGCCGAGCTTCAGCCGGGAGCTCTGCGGCGGGATCCACGTCAAGAACACGGGCGAGATCGGCGTCTTCAAGGTTATCAGCGAAGCGAGCGCTGCGAGCGGCGTGCGCCGCATAACTGCTTTCACAGGCCAGGGCGCTGTCAATTGGGCGAACCAGCAGCAGAGCACTGTCGCTGAGGCCGCAGGCAAGCTGAAAGCAACCCCGCGAGATCTCCTCACAGCCATCGACAAGACGCTGGCGAACCTGAAAGAAGAGAAGAAGAAGCGAGAGCAGCTCGCCTCGCAAGGCTCCTCATCTGCCGCTGAATCGACTGAAATAGGATCAGTAACGCTCGTTGTGAGCCAGCTTCAGGATGTCGAAATGAAGGACGCCCAAGCAGCAGCAGACAGAGCCGTGGACGGCAAGGCCGACCACGTCGGGCTCGTCGCTCTTGCCGCAAACGGCAAGGTGATGTTCGTCTGCAAGGCGGGCGATGACGCGGTCAAAGCCGGGGCGCACGCAGGGAACATCGTCAAGGCAGCTGCCTCTGCCGCAGGCGGCGGTGGGGGCGGAAGACCGAATTTCGCAACTGCGGGAGCCAAAGACTCCTCCAAGCTCCCGGCAGCAATCGAAGCCGCAAAAGCTGCCCTCACCGAGCAGGTCGGAGCGTAGCACGTGATCAAGGCCGTCGTTTTAGGGACATCCCAAGACGGAGGCTATCCGCAGGTTGGCTGCCGCAAACCCTGCTGCCGAGATGCCCGGTTAAAAGGCAGGAACAGAACCCCCGCATGCCTCGGGCTGATCGATGACCAAACCGGCGAGACGTTCATGATCGACGCGACTCCTGCGCTGCCGGAACAGCTGGACCGGCTAATGGCTGTCGCAGATCAGGATTCAAAGGAGCGATTCATCCCCGACGGCGTACTGCTGACCCACCTTCACATGGGTCACTGGCCTGGTCTGCTGCACTTTGGCAGAGAAGCCCTGAACTCTAAAAACACGAAACTCTGGGCGACGTGGGAGGCTCATCGAACCCTGCAGGGGTCAGAAATCACACGCCATCTCATAAACGACCATCACTTCCAGGCGATCGATATAGAGTTCGGATTCCCTGAACGGCTGACTCCAAACCTCTCCATTGAGCCGATCAAGGTGCCGCATCGCAGTGAGCTGGACCACCCCACCGCTGCATTCATCGTCAGGGGGCCGTCGAAGAGCCTCCTCTGGTGCCCCGACATCGATTCGTGGGAGGGATTTGAGGCCAAAATCTGCGACCTCGTCCGGGAAGTTGACGTTGCATTCCTGGACGGATGCTTCTGGTCGCCTGAGGCAGAATTGGGTTCAAGAGGAGGCGACGTACCCCATCCCCCGATGCCAGCAACCCTGGAACTCCTTGGGAGATACGGCCTGAACCAGAGGGTGAAGTTCATTCACATGAATCACACGAATCCAGGTCTTGTCGAAGGTTCTGCAGAGAGAGTCGAGCTGGAGGCAGCAGGCGCCGCAGTCGCTGATGACGGCGAGATCATCATTCTTTAAACACGGGTGGCGGAAACCCGTGGCAGAATGGGAGCATGCTTCGCCGATCATTGATCTGGATCGCGGCCCTGGCAGCGCTGCCAGCCTACGCAGACGATTTTGAGCTGACGGTCCTCCATACAAACGACCTCCATGCGCATGTCGAGGAGTTCCGCAGTTCGGGCACCACGCTAGGCGGCTATGCACGCCAGGCAACCCTTATCAAGCGGCTTAGGGCAGACGCGAAGCACTCAATCCTGATCAATGCTGGGGACACCTTCCAGGGCACCCTTTACTTCAATGCGTATGAGGGTCTCGCTGATTTGGCCTACATGAACGCGATCGGCTACGACGCGATGGCTGCGGGGAATCATGAATTTGACAAAGGCCCGGCGACGTTCGCCGCCTTTATCAAGAACGCCAACTTCCCGATCGTCAGCAGCAATGCCGACTATTCGACAGACCCTGACTTGAAAGGGCTCATCCCCAAGACAGCGGTGCTCATGAAAGGCGGGGAGAAGATTGGGATTGTCGGCGCAATCACTCCGATTTTGCCGACCATCAGCAGCCCTGGTGACAACGTCAAAATGCTCGACATAACCAAGTCGCTGCAGGATTCCATCGATGACCTCACTAGACTTGGCGTCAACAAGATCATCGTTCTCTCGCACGTTGGATACCAGCCAGAAAAAGCGCTCGTGCGCAGCCTAAGGGGCGTCGATATGGTCGTCGGCGGTCACAGCCACACGCTCCTCGGCAAGATCAAGCTTCCTGAGTCGACGATTGAAGGTGGGGGCGCCTATCCTACCGTCGTCAAGAACGCTGATGGAGACACTACTCTAGTCGTCCAAGCATGGGACTGGGGCAAGGTTGTCGGCCAGATCAGGGTCATTTTCGACGACGAAGGCGTGATCAAGAGCTGGCGCGACGCGAAGCCGTTTGCTGTCACTCAGGAGATCCCGGAGGACATCACGATCAAGTCTATGGTCGAGGCGTTCAAGAAGCCGATTGAGTCCCTCAAAAACCAGCCGACAGGCGAGGTCAGCGAGGCAATCGCTCGCGGCGCTGCCGGTGAAGGGACAAGCCCAATGGGCAAGGTGATCACCGATGCCGTGCTGGCGCAGGTGAAGAGCCAGGGCGCGCTCGCCGCCTTCGTCAATGGCGGAGGCGTCAGGGCTGGCCTCGAACCAGGCCCAACTTCATATGGCGATCTCATCCAGGTGCAGCCGTTCGGCAATACAGTTGTGCTCCTCGACGTGACAGGCGCAGAACTCAAGGCCGCTTTGGAGCATGGTGTACGGGACCTGCCTGCCCACTCAGGAGGGTTTCTTCACATTTCAGCAGGCTCAGGCTATGACGTAGACGCGCAAAAGCCTGCTGGAAGCAGGATCTCCAACATCGTCCTCAGCGGGCAGAAGGTGACACCAGAGGGCGTCTACAGAGTGGCGCTGCCAAACTTTGTCGCCAATGGTGGTGACGCACACGCAGAACTGAAGGCCGCAAGAGGACGCAGGGTGGACACCGGCATCGTGGACCTCGACGCTTTGATCGAATACTTCAAGGCCAATTCGCCTGTTAGTCCGCCCACCGACACGAGAATCCGCCTTCTAGGCCTCTGACGCGGCATAATCGTCTGCATGACGATCTCCTGCCGCGTGACCGCATTTGTTGCGGTCTTCTGCCTTGCTCTGCCTGGCTTCACCCAGGACGCTGAGCTCAAAACAATGAGCGAAGCCGATGTTGAGACCTGGGAGCGTCTCGGATCCGGTCAGATCTCCAACGACGGCAAGTGGTATGTCGGTTCAATCTCAACGGTTGGCGGAGAGAGCCGCACTGTCATCCGCTCAGTTGATGGACCGGAAAAGGACGTCATCCCCCACGCCAGCAGGCCGGCGTTTTCAGAAGACTCCCAGTGGGTGGCCTTCTCCATAGGTGTCTCCAAGGAAGAGCGCGAGAAGCTCACCAAGGCTAAGAAGCGAGTCGAGAACACGCTCGGCTTCCGCAACCTCACCACAGGCGAGGCAAAGCTGATGCCGTCAGTAGCATCCTGGAAGTTTCTTGAAGGAGGCACCTGGCTGGCTGCAGTGCACTACACGGCGCCGGACCAGAAAGGCCCCGGCGCTGATCTTGAGCTGATCAACTTGACTAACGGTCAGACCTTGGTTGTGCCGACTGCAGTCCAATTCACCGAAGACTCTGATGGCCAGATGCTGGCCGTCCAGATCGAGACAGCTGCCGGACGAGCCGGTGTCCAGCTGATCAACCTGTACACGCAGGAGATATCAACGCTTTACTGGGGCGAAGGCAATATTCAGGGGCTCAAATGGGCTGAAGAGAATGACGTCCTCGTCTTCCTTGAGGGCACTGAAGATGAGAAGAAGGAGGGCGACTGGAACGTCGTCTTCGTTGCTAAAAACGTCCAGACCGAACCAGAGCTGCTTCGCATAGACGCGAGCCAGCTCAAGGGCTTCAAGGAGGGCCACCGTGTCGTCCAACACGCAAACCTCGACATCACTCCCAACGGCAGGAAGATCGCATTTGGCACAAAGGAGTGGGAGGACAAGGACACATCCAAGCCGAAGCCGGATGAGATGTCGAATGTTGAGATATGGCACAGCAGGGACACGGTTGTCGTGCCTCGGCAACGGCGGACCGCGAGCCAAGATCGGATGCGACCGTGGGGCGCCGTCCATGAGCTCGGCACTGATTCAATTCGCTACTTTGCCAATCCAGGATATGACAGCACACAGTTGCGGGAGGACATGAACAGCGCGATCATAGTGGATGGCCGGATGTACGAGTCGAGTATTCAAAAAGCGGGTCTGAGCTACGCAGACATGATTCATGTCGATCTGAATACAGGTGAGCAGACGACGATCCTGAGCGAGGCGATCGCAGGCAGTTTTGGCCTGGGCGTCGGCAGTGCCTCCACCTCTCCAGATGGTCGATACACCGTCCACTTCGCCGGTGGCGAGTGGTTCGTCTTCGACAGCAAATCTAGTAAAACACACCTCCTGACCGGCCGTATTGAGGAGACATTTGCCAACCCCCTCAACGATGGAACCGTGCCTGAAAAGCCGGCAGCAAGCCGGCCAGTCTGGACTGTAGACAGCAAGGGGGTCTTCCTGATGACAAATCACGACGTCTACCTGGCCAGGCCAGGAACGCGGCGCGTGACGCAGCTCACCGATGACGCAGACGAGCACCTCAGGTTCCGCCTCGCAAACTTGGACGTTTCTGAGGATGGCCGGACGATCACAGATCCGATCCACTTCAGCCTCTTCCATGAGAAGACAAAGGCGACAGGAATCGCAAAGCTGGAAGATGACGGCACGGTATCGGCCCTCACCTACGACAACGCACGGCTCTCTGCGTTTCGTAAGTCCAAGGACACCGACCGGGTTCTGTTCCAGTACCAGACATTCCAGCAGTCGAATGACGACTTTGTCAGCAACATGGCCTTCAGCGCCGCCAAGCCGATGACCCGCACAAACCCTCAGCAGAAGGACTTTGCTTGGGGCAAGGCAGAGCTGGTCGACTTCAACGCGATCGACCGTGACCTCCAGGGCATCCTCTACTATCCCGCCGGATATGAAGAGGGCAAGTCGTATCCGATGGTCACCTATGTCTATTCGATGATGTCGGACGGCTTCAACAGCTATCTGACGCCGAACAACAAGAACTCCTATGATTCCCAGCACTTTATCCAGAACGGCTACTTCGTTTTCCGGCCTGACATCACATACCGGCCTCGCGATCCAGGTCGTTCAGCTGTGGAGTGCATCGAAGCCGGCCTCAAGGCTGTTCTGAGCAAGGACGTCGGTGTCGACCCGGAGAGGATCGGTCTGACAGGCCACTCATGGGGCGGCTACGAGACTGCCTTTGCGGCCACGCAGACGGACATGATCTCGGCGTTCGCGGCCGGTGCACCACTCACGGAGCTGCTGGCTATGTACAACAGCTTCTACTGGAACAGCGGCTCCTCAAATCAGGTGATCTTCGAGTCATCTCAGGGACGCATGGCTGTCCCGTGGTGGGAGGACATCGACGCCTACATCGCGAACTCTCCTCTATTCCATGCAGGCAATGTCACCAAGCCGATTCTCGTTGAGGCTGGCACGGTAGATGGAGCCGTCGACTGGACTCAGGCCCAGTTCCTCTATCAGACGATGCGTCGCATGGGCAAGGAGATGGTCCTGCTCGTCTATCCAGACGAAAACCATGGCCTTAGGATTGAGGCAAACCAGCGCGACTATGCACGGCGTCTGCGGCACTTCATGGACGTCTACTTGAAGGGCGCCGAGCCGCAGGAGTGGCTGGAGAGCGGCATCGCATTCATCGATATGGATGAGGAGCGCAAGAAGGGCGGCGCTAAGCCGACGAAGCCGAAAAAAGCAGACAGCTCAGAAAAGAACTCTGATGGCGGGAGCGCGTAGGAATCGAACCCACCCAGCGCCCAAGGACGCCACACGCGGTTTTGAAGACCGGGGGGCACACCAGCACCCATCCGCTCCCGCAGACTGACTGTTGTACCCGGCAGTTTCAGCCAGAGGCTTCCTTGACAGGCCGACTCTAGGTAGCCTCGAAACATGATCGACCGCTGCTCGGAGGCTTTGAACGAACTGCTCGCAGGCAATGCTCGTTTCCGTGAAGGCAGGAGCGAAAACAAGAACTACACTCTGGAGGAGCTGGAGGGCCTCACCGAAGGGCAGTCGCCCATCGCTGCTGTCATCGGCTGCAGCGACAGCCGGACGGCCCCTGAGATCATCATGGATCAGCCTCTCGGCCAGCTGTTTGTCTGTCGCCCCCCGGGTGCAGTGGCCAGCGAGGGGGCAAAGTGGATGGTCGAACTTGCCGTAACGGAGCTGAATATCCCTGTAGTAATGGTGCTGGGGCATTCGGGCTGCTATGCGGTAAAGCAGATCGTCGAGGGCGAACTGACGGGCCCTGGCGGGCTGCTTCGAGTCTCGATTGCGAATGCAGTGAGCCAAGTAAAGTCACGCGGTTATGAAGACCTCTATCTGGAATCTGTGATTGAAAACACGAGGCAGACCGCTGAGACCCTGAAGAAGGAGTCAGCTGCTTTGCGAAATGCTATTCGTGAAGGTCGAACGCAGGTTGTGAGTGCGCTTTATGAAATGGAGACCGGAACCGTAGCGCTGCTGGAAGACCCTGCTCAAGATCAGCTGTTCTAGCCCGCCATCATGAATCTTTCCGACTTGACCGCACAGTGCATCCGCTGCGGATTCTGCATCGAGTCGTGCCCAACCTTTGTCCAGACTGGGCACGAGGAGATGAACCCGCGGGGCCGCATCTATCTTGTCAAGTCGGTTGAAGAGGGCAAGCTGACGTGGGAGGATGTTAAGCCATCGCTCGATGCATGTTTAGGGTGCCGAGCCTGCGAGACCGCCTGCCCCAGCGGCGTCAAGTACGGCGAGATCCTAGAGGCTGCAAGAGAGCAGATCGCCAACCTTGGGGGAGATCGAGCTACACGGCTTCTGCTGGACGGCGTCACATCTCCCGTCGCTCTCAAGATGCAGTTGGCTTTGGCTGGTTTGAGTCCAGGTGCGCGCTTGCCGAAGCCTCTGTCGATGGCGCTTAGTGGAGAGGAAGCTGAAGCAGAGAAGCCAATTGTTCAATCTCTGTCTTCATGGTCTCCACTGGATGAAGCCGATTGTGCTGAATTGAAGGGAGAGGTCTATCTGCTGGAGGGCTGCGCGATGCGTGTCCTCTTCCCGAGGGTCCACGAGGCGACGCGGCGGCTCCTCCGCCGTGTCGGGTTTACCGTGCGCGAATCGAAGGCGGGATGCTGCGGAGCGATGCACGCTCACGCTGGGCTTACTGATGAAGCACATGAGAGGTCATTGGCGCTTCTGGATGAGATGCCCGATGACCTGCCGGTTATTGTCAATTCCGCAGGGTGCGGCAGCATGATGAAGGGTCTCGACCGAGGCCTCAAGCCGCTCGCAGAGCGGACATTCGATGCATCCGAGTTTCTGCTCAGCCAAGGCTTGGCAGGCCTGCTTGAAGGATCATCGGGCATTGAGAAGACAGTCGCCTACCACGATGCGTGTCACCTTGCCCATGGCCAGCAGATCACCCAAGAACCGCGCGAGCTGCTGGCAGCCATCCCCGGCGCAGGTCTCAAGGAGCTTCCCGAGTCGAGCATGTGCTGCGGCAGTGCAGGCACCTACAATCTAACCCAGCCCAAATTGGCCCGCCAGCTCCTGGAGAGAAAATGGGCGAACTTTGAGACCACCGGTGCAGATTTCCTTGTCAGCGGCAACCCTGGCTGCCACGCCTGGCTCGCGCAGGCAGCTCGCGAAAAAAGCAGTGATGCAACGGTCCTCCACACTATGGAGCTGCTCGAAGCATCCTTCTCAGGCCTGGATGGACTGGGACTGGCTTGAACTAATCTTGACAAAAGCGCGTACTATGCTTGGTGGCCCCTTCCTTCGACGAGTCCATGTCTGATCGCACCGACCTCCCCGATATTCAGAAGACCGCTGACACGCGCAGCATCCCGATCGACAAAGTCGGCGTGCGCGGCGTTAAGCACCCTATTTCGGTGCTCGATAGGTGCGATGAGCAGCAGCACACCATCGGCGACTTCACGCTGACCGTCGACCTCCCCAGCGAGTTCAAAGGCACGCACATGAGCCGGTTCTTGGAGGTGCTTAATGACCATGAAAAGGAGATCAGCGTTCACGCCCTGCCGGCCATCCTTGAGGAGCTGAGTGCAAAGCTTCACGCTGAAAAGACGCACGTGGTGGTCCGATTCCCGTTCTTTATGGAGAAGAAGGCCCCCGTCACTGGCAAAGCCGGCATGATGCCGTACGACTGCGGATTTGACGCGGAATACAACGGCGGCCACGACCTCCGGCTCTTCGTGAAAGTGCCCGTCACCACGCTCTGCCCCTGCAGCAAGGAGATCAGCTCCTACGGCGCGCACAATCAGCGCGGCTGGGTGACCGTGATGGTCAAAACCAGCGACCACGTCTGGCTGGAAGAGATCATCGAGATGATTGAAGGCGCGGCCAGCTGCTCGCTCTATCCGGTGCTGAAGCGGCCCGATGAGAAGTGGGTGACGGAAACAGCCTATGAGAATCCGCGGTTTGTCGAGGACATGGTGCGTGAGGTGACGCTCGCTTTCGAAGCTGACGGAAGGATCACTGAGTTCGAGATCGAGGTCGAGAACGAAGAGTCGATCCACGCCCACAACGCCTACGCGTATTTGAAGCGTCCCTAGCCTCGCCGACAGTCTATGCGCAGCCCTCCCAGGCTGGTAATCTGCTTCCTCAGGACGCATAGATGGCAGCCCAGAGGAAAGCAGCGGTAGTTGGAGGCGGTCTCGCCGGCCTCATGACGGCGATGAAGCTGGCGGAGGCAGGACACAAAGTCCAGATCTTCAGCCTTGTCCCGGTCAAGCGCAGCCATAGTGTCTGCGCCCAGGGCGGCATCAATGGCGCCGTCAACCTGAGGGGCGAAGGCGACTCCCCGTACCTCCACTTTGAAGACACGATCACCGGCGGTGACTTCCTCAACCATCAGCCCCCGGTCATGCGAATGGCCGAGCGCGCACCCGCAATCATCTACTTGCTCGACCGAATGGGTGTCCCGTTCAACCGAACAGCTGAGGGCGTCCTCGCCTTCCGAAGATTTGGCGGAACGCTCAAGCACCGCACGGCATACGCTGGAGCCACCACCGGCCAGCAGCTCCTCTACGCCCTTGACGAGCAGGTGAGAAGATACGAAGCCTCCGGCCAGATCGAGAAGTTTGAAGGCTGGGAGTTCACGAGCCTTATCAAGGACGAGCAGGGGCGCTGTCGCGGCTTGACGGCTCAGGATCTTCGCACGATGAAGATCGAATCCTTCCCGGCGGACGCCGTCGTCATGGCGACTGGCGGCAACGGCGTAGTCTTCGGCCGCAGCACAAATTCGATCATCAACACCGGCAGCCCGGTCAGCATCTGCTATCAGCAGGGCGCGCACTACGGCAACCCGGAGATGATCCAGATCCACCCGACGGCCATCCCCGGCGAGGATAAGTGCCGGCTCATGTCGGAGTCTGTTCGAGGCGAAGGCGGGCGCGTCTGGGTGCCAAAGGATCCGACCGACGAGCGCAAGCCGTTCGACATCCCTGAGGGCGACCGGTGGTACGTCTGCGAAGAGCTCGACCCTGTCTACGGCAATCTCCTCAGCCGCGACATTGTCAGCTTCATTATCTACTGCACATGCCGCATGGGCAGGGGCTACAAGGGCGGCCAGCAGGTCTTCCTCGACATCAGCCACCTGCACCACAAGAAGGGCATGACCCGCGAGCTGATCACCGACAAACTCGGCGGCGTGCTCGACATCTACAAGAAGTTCATGAGGGAGGATCCGATCGACCACCCGATGCGGATCTACCCGGCAGTCCACTACACGATGGGCGGCCTCTGGGTCGACTTTGAGAAGGGCCACGAAGGCGCTCTCGACATCGAATCGCACCGAAACCAGGCGACGAACATCCCCGGTCTCTACGCCGCTGGCGAATGCGAATACCAGTACCACGGTGCAAACCGTCTTGGCGCAAACGCGCTGCTCAGCTGCCTCACCGGCGGCGAGCTTGCCAGCCAGGGCGTGCTCGCCTACTTCCAAAACATGGAGGTCAGCACCGAAGACCTCGCAAGCTCAGTTGCAGACGACGCGCAGCTCGAGCAGCAGAGCCGATACGACACGATCATGAGGTCTGACGGCACCGAGAACCCCTACGGGCTTCTCGCCGAGCTGCAGGAGACGATGTGGAACAACGTCGGCATCTGGCGGCTGCAGAAGGACTTGATCGGTGCTCAAGGCACGCTCGATGAATTGACAGAGCGGTCCAAGCAATGCGCTGTTATCGACGCAGGTGCTTGGTCTAATCAGGCGGCTCCGTTCACTCGAACACTGCAGCATATGATCGAGATGTCGAAGGCCGTGGTCGCTGGTGCGATCAACCGAAACGAATCACGCGGCGCGCACTTCAAGCTCGACACTCCCCAGCGAGACGACGACCAGTGGCTGCGAACAACCAGGGCGACCTGGACCGAAAAGGGGCCGGAGCTTGACCTCGACGAGAAGGTTGACTGCAGCTACATTGCTCCCCGAGCCCGTAAGTACAAGGTGAACCAGCACTCGATCGTCACGAAGATCATGGGTGACGACTTCTTCGAGAAGAACGTCGCTCCTCAGGTCGGCGATGCTGCCGGGAAGTAGAAGATGGCTTACAGCCGAATCGACACAGTCTGGATCGCTGTTTCTGACATGAAGGCCGCGGCGGCTTTTTATGGGGCGCTGCTGGAGAAGACGCCGGAGATTTTCAGCGACTATTGGACAAGCTTCGACCTTGGCTGCGTGAACCTCGCTCTGCACGCTGGCGGTGGTGACGCTCCGACGGGCGGTTGGATTCCTTCGCTTGTTGTCGAGGACATCTTGGCGGCCAGGACCCGCGTCATTGAGGCGGGAGGAACAGTGAGCGACGGATTCCACGACACACCCAACGGGGCTGTCATGGATGTCACCGACCTCGACGGCGGCAAGCTGCAGGTCATGCAGCTCCGAGTAAAAGCCGCCGATTTGGCGTAACCATCACTGGGCTTGGTACTTCCTAATATGTAGGGAGTATTCATGAGTCGCTATCCGATTCTATTCGCCGTTCTAGTCTTCTTCGCCTTGCCCGTTGCCGCACATGCTCAGCATGAGCACCTGAGGCCTCGAATTCAGGAGGCGCTAGACAGGCTCAAGTTCACCAAGTATTCAGCTGATCAATTCACGGTCGGCCCGGTTCGAAAAGGAAGCAGAGTTGTCAAGGTGGAGGGTGTCGAACTCACGTTCAACGGAGACTGCACTAAGCTTCAACGGTTTGTATGGCGAGAGAGAGCCCGCGAAGCACACGGGAGATCTCCAGATGTCTTGCTTTTGGTCAGGAGCAAGGAAGAGGCTCAAGTCATCGCAACCGAGACCGTAAGTCGGTTTTCAGCTTGGACCCCTGAGTGGAGCGTTGGGCAGTGGCCCTTGCATACATTTTCCCCTGCTTCGGCGGCGATATCGCCCTCTCTCAATCACTTTGGATTCGGGCGCCACTTCAACGGTGTCCCAGCCATGAACGGCTCGATCAACGTGACCGTTGATCTTGTGACCGGCGAGATTGTCTATTTCAGTTCCTGGACCAGAGGTTTCGAGCACATCCCATTTTCGGGCCGGATATCCAAGAATCAGGCGATCGAAATTGCCCACGCAGAGCTGGTCGCGAGAGAAGGCAAAGTCGAAGCCGACAAGAAACTGGAAGCCCTCAGATCTTGGCCTGATATTCACGTTAAGTTTCGTTATTCGGCGGTCAACTGGCAGCTCGGAGAACTGACCAACGAACACCTGGGTACACGGACGCTCCCGCCGCTCTATGAGGTGGCGTTTCCAGGAGTAACACTCTTGGTCAATGAGCTGAACGGTGAGTTTGTCGGTGATGCAGGTTATTCCAGCGGCTATCGAAAGCTCACGCCGGAGGAGGCTGTTGATATGCGGGAAAGGCTCAGAGCAAGAGTAGAGCAAACGGCTGCTCCAACGGTGAGTTCACAACCTAGCCAACAGATGATAGGTGGGGTGTCATTGGCGACGAACGAAGCAGTGTTTGAGCGGGCTCACGAAGTCCTGGATCTCGTCGGGCTTGATTCCGCCTGGGATGAGAGTCTCCGACCCGAGGGTTTCAAGGGCCAGGTGAAGAGGCTCGCGACGAAAGACATTGAGTTTGCATTTGTCGGTGATGACCTTGAATTTGCGTATTTCATGTGGGAAGCTGGTCATTACAAGGCCCGCGGTTTCAACCTTAGGAACTACGGATCTGAGGGAGAAGGGCCGTCGGTTTTTGAGAACCGTGATGCAGCGGTCGAGCGGGCAGTTGAAGTGATGAACAAGCTCGGCCCTCTGGACGATACGTGGAGCGTCATTCGGGAGACTGACCGAATGAACACCAATTACAGAACCGCCACCCACTACAGCATGACCCACGTTGAGTTCAAGCGCACGGTCAACGGCCTTCCAGTGGAAGGCGATTTAGCTAAGGTGGTTTTTAACAATCCTACTGGCGAAGTTCTGGAGGCTGCAATCATAACGCCAAGGCGGCTAACTTTCAGAGAGCCTGAAGACCTGATAGGTGAGGGCGCCGCCTACGCAATTGCGGAGCGGATGATGAGAAAGGAGCTGGGCTCAGGACGATCACCTCAAGAGCTTGAACGCTATCTCGCCGGATTCCCAAACTGGGGCAAACCGACAATAGGCCTCGGCTACTACCGGCCCAACGACTGGTACGGCAGCGAAATGGCAGCCTACGAGGCAAAGCTTGAACGACAGCCGATATACAAGGTCGACTACTATGGACTGCACGTCCTAATCAACGCGGTGACTGGAGAGAGCATGGGAGGGGGAGCCTGGGATCAGCCGATTCAAGCTAGTCCTGAGCGAGTCAATCCTGAGCCGACACCGGCAGAGAAGAAGGAGAGGGCAGCCGCAGCCAGGAAGCTGGGCGACAGCGGCATCGCAGTCACAACGCCTTTAGGTGCCCTCGCCAGGGCAGCAGCTGTCGGTGTCGCGGTCGTTGGCGGTGTCGCGCTCCTGCTATTTGCCAGGAAGCTCCTGACCGGCTAAACTGTCGCAGATGGCTGGCCGCAAGATCGAATACTCCCACGAGGGCCTCACAGTCGTATGGCAGCCGGGGCTCTGTGTGCATTGCGGCAATTGCGCGAGGGGGCTGCCAGAGGTGTTCAAACCAAAGGAGCGCCGCTGGATTCAGCTTGAGAACGCCTCGGCGGAAGCCGTGATCGCGCAGGTCAAAAAGTGCCCGGATGGCGCGATTTCGATCAAGGCTGACTAGCTTACAGGTTCAGATTTGGAGAGTTATGATAGGTTATAGCCTGAAACTATAATAGTCAATCAGCTTATTCAACTTTCGTTGAATACCTACAGGCGACCCTGATATGATGGCTGCTCCAGATCCTCCCTCAACAGCTCCAGGTAGCTGCTATAGGCGTAGATTCTCCCACGCGATCGGCCCGTGATTTCAGTTAGCAGGCCCATCTGTTCCAACGTGCTCATGTGCTTGATGGAAGCTGCTGGCGTGGTGTCGGTAACTCCGGTTGCAATAGCGGCATTGATGTAGGCCGTCTTGCAGATGTAATCAAACACCTGTAGGAGATTGCCTGCGGCTCGCCCGCCCTCGTCAATGATCCTGTGTCGATCCTCCTCTATCAGTGCATGTATCCTCTCGGTTCTCGAAAATGCGTCCTCAGCTGACACAGCGACGGCCCACAGGAAGAAATCGATCCAGTCTTCGTAGGCGGCCCTGTCCCTGATTCCTTGGAGCAGATTGCAGTATGTGTCCTTGTTGGCCTTCAGGCATGCGGATGGGTAGAGGAGGGGGCTCTTCAGCAATCCCCAGTGGCCCAGGAGAAACGTTATCAGCAGTCGGCCGACGCGGCCATTCCCATCCAAGAAAGGGTGAATTGTCTCGAACTGCGCGTGGACCAATGCGATTCTTACCAAGGCAGGCATCGCATCATTACCGTGCAAATACTTCTCAAACTCCCCTAGCGCAGTGGTCATTTCATGGATTGGTGGGGGCACGAATATCGCTGAGCTGGGGCCAGTTCCCCCAATCCAGTTCTGCGAAACTCGGAACTCGCCGGGAGATTTTTCCTGGCCCCGAACTCCCTGCATGAGAATTGCATGGAGCTCCTTGATGAGCCGGAGTGACATTGGAAGTGTCTCTAGGCGAGCGGCTCCGTGAGACATCGCAGCCAAGTAATTTAGGCTCTGGTCGACATCATCTGGAACCACGCCCATCTCAAGTTGAACCTCTGCTTTTAGAACATCGCTCAACGAGGACTGCGTGCCCTCAATTTGACTGGACAAGACAGCTTCACGCTTAGCGTACATCAAGACAAACAGCTCAATATTTGGCAAGAACCGACCGATCGCATTGAGCTGAGCTAGTGCCCTGTCGGCATCGGAAAGCCGAGCCAGCAGAGCGTTGTTGAGCTGAATGGCTGGCTTGGGAGGGAGCGAGCTTGGGATGAACGCTTTATAGCCAGCTGGCTGACTAACGTACGCTCCAGCTCTAAATTTTGAACCTGATGACATGGGCTTATTATACTATAAGTGCTGAAACTAAAATAACCAATCCCCTAATTTGACTTTCATTGAATTAGCGGTTATTCGAAGCCCCAGACCCTGCGGCAGCCATAGCCCGCCGCGACATCACGTGCGCCAGCTCCCACGTGTCGCAGACCGCCTCGATGGTAAACGCATCAAGACGCTCCCAACCCGGCAACAGACACGCCACATCGATCTCCTCTGACCGGTTCTGCTCAATCCGAACGGTAACAGGCACTGAAGGCTTCCAAGGGGAAGCCGAACCACAGGCCGCAACAGCCTTCTCAGCAGCCGCCTCAATAACCGGCCCGGTAACAGAAGGGTGCTGAAGATGACCCATGTATCGCCCGAGGCCCTGCTTTACAACAGCAGTCTCAATCCCAGGAATCAGCGCTTTAGCCTCGGAACACCCGAAATTGTCACTAGAAATCAAAACCAGAGGCACTCCGCACGCGCCAGCCGTCGCCGCAGACATCGCGATCTCTCCAGCCGGCATCCCGTTTATCCAGTAGTGGTGGACACCGCCAGAAATCGTGTGCTCCATGATCCCCCGCGCCGTGCCGGCCATGCCGTGGTAGCCGACGAGCATCGCGCAGTCAAATCCTTGGTCCACGCCCTCCATCATTCCGAGCTCTCCGGACCCGGACCCGGAGATCAGCTCCGTGCCATCTTCAAGGTCGTCGATGAGGAGGTTCTTGCCCGTGTTATGGGAGTCTTTGACAACTACGCGGTCAGCCCCAGCGGCACGGGCTCCTCGGATCGCCGAATTCACGTCCCGCGTCATCATGCGTCTGGCAAACTGCCAGTCGTAGTGATCGCTGCTGGGAGTTCCAGCCTGCCCCCAGCTGACGAGTCCCGTGCAGCCTTCGAAGTCCGCGGAGATATAGACGTTCATGTCCCCGATTGTACGGGTTCTACGCTGAATTCTTCAATCTTCCACGGCGGTTCGAGATAGAGCCGGATCATTTTGACCCTGAGAGTGGCTTCTCCTTTTTCAAACTCGCATCTGGCCTCATAGACCGCGAACTGCCATGCTTGGTCGCGCCGCTCGACCC
>JALGYA010000234.1 GCA_029824475.1 Fimbriimonadia bacterium
ATCATAAGCAGCGCACACTCGGCGCGCTGCAGGGCCTTGTGAGCCCGCAAGACCATGTAGTACTCAACCGAGCCCTGATACTTGCCCCGACGTCGGATGCCAGCCGTGTCGATCAGCCGGACATTCTTTCCTTTGTAGTTGACGGCTGTATCAATCGCATCCCGCGTCGTGCCGGGAATGTCGCTGACAATCGCCCGCTCCCCACCGCTAAATGCATTGAGGATCGAGGACTTGCCGACGTTCGGCCGACCGACAATCGCTAGGCGGAGCTCTTCTTCTGGCTCCTTGTCCTTCCTCTTGCGTGTTTTGGAGCCCTCCAGTGCCAAGTCGAGGATATGATCGACTCCACGGTCATGAATCGCGCTGACCGCGTGGACTTCACCAAGCCCCAGCGCGGCAAACTCGTGAACGTCCGAATCTCGGTGCTCGCTGTCAGCCTTGTTGATGGCGACAATGATCGGAATCCCAATCCCTCTCAAGTGATCCGCAAGCTCCCAGTCGGCGGTGTGAAGACCCTCTTTTGCGTCCGCCAGGAAGATGATTACATCGGCCTCGGCCATCGCGGCATCAGCCTGAACACGGATCTGCTCAACAAGTGGATCTTCATCGCTGAACAGGATTCCACCTGTATCAACGACCCTAAACTCTAGTCCCTTGTGGGCAGCCTCAGCGTAGAGCCGATCTCTGGTGATTCCAGGGGCATCATCGACCACAGCGATGCGGCGCCCTGCAATTCTATTGAACAGGGTGCTCTTGCCGACATTAGGTCGGCCAACAATCACGATGGTGGGAAGCCGGAGGGCCATGGGAGTGACGGCCATCGTACCTCAGCCCGTTTGGGTACCTTCGGGGAGCAAAGCTGCACGACCTAGGCACGCCGACAGCCCATGAGCATCAAGTACGAATTCATAGCCGAATGCCCGCACACCAAGGCACGCCGAGGCAGACTCCACACACCTCACGGCACAGTGGAGCTCCCCGCGTTCATGCCGGTCGGCACAAGGGCAACGGTCAAGACCCTCGGCAGCGAAGATCTTGAGCAGATCGGCTTCGATCTGGTGCTTAGCAACACCTACCACTTGGCTTTGAGGCCAGGTGAGGATGTCATTGAGCGCCTCGGCGGTATCCACAAATTCATGAGCTGGAATGGTCCGGTTCTGACTGACTCCGGCGGGTACCAGGTGATGAGCCTTGCCGACAGCAGGGAGATTACAGACCATGGAGCCACTTTCAAATCTCACCTAGATGGCTCAGAGATGCTGTTGACACCGGAAAAGTCGATCGAGATCCAAGGCAAGCTCGGCGTCGACATCAGCATGATGCTCCACGAGTGCCCGCCCTTTCCTTGCACCAAAGACGAAGCAGCAGAAGCGATGCGCCGAACCCACCTCTGGGCTCCGAGAAACCTCAGCGCGCGAAAAGAAGACCAGGCCGTGTTTGGAATCGTCCAGGGCGGAGTCCACGAAGACCTAAGACGAGAATCCGCTGAGTACATCTCATCTCTCGACTTCGCCGGCGTAGCCATCGGCGGCGTCAGCGTCGGTGAACCCACCGAGATGCAGTATCCCGTCGTGCAGATGACCGCACCCCTCCTGCCCAAGGAGAAGGCCCGATACTTGATGGGTGTAGGCCACCCCGGCGACATCATCCATGCCGTCGGCTGTGGCGTCGATCTATTCGACTGCGTCCTGCCCACACGGATGGCCCGCCATCACACTCTCTACACCATGAACGGCCGCATCAACGCGCAGGCAAAACAGTGGGAGGAGCACAACGGCCCTTACGACGAAGGTTCAGTCTTCCCCGCTACGCAGCGCTACACCGCGGCATACATGCGGCACCTCTTCAAGACCGGTGAATTCCTGGCCCAGCGGCTCGCCACTCTCCATAATCTGAGCTTCTACGGGCGGATGATGGAGGAGATCAGGACGGCTATTGAAGAAGGAACCTGGCCTGATCTTCAAGTCAAATACGGCAACGCGTAGTTATGTTAAGCAGGTTATGGCTTGATTTTTCCGCGCTAGACTGTAGCAAGTGGTCACCCACTTGTCCTGCTGGCTCTGCGGACGGGAGTTCTCTCCAAACCGCTCGCAGACCATATGTCCGGACTGTGAACGCCCGCTCAAGGTCCACTATGAGCTGGGGCGCGCGATCATGCCCAAGGAGATCCTGAGGGATCGTGCGCCGGATATGTGGCGCTACCGTGAGGTCCTTCCCGGCTGTAAGCCGGTCACTCTTGGCGAGGGGTTCACCCCGCTGCACTCCGCCCACCAGCTCGGCCCCCACTGGCTTGTTAAAGATGAGTCGATGAACCCCACGGGCAGCTTTAAAGCTCGAGGGATGTCTGCTGCGATTTCTGTTGCCTGGCACTTTGGCTATGACCGTGTCGCCACGCCGAGTGCCGGAAATGCGGCTTCAGCAATGGCTGCTTATGCCGCCGCCGCCGGTCAAGAGGCCTTCGTATTCATGCCTTCAGATACACCTCGTCCGATCATCGAGGAGTGCCGGGCGCTGGGAGCCAAAGTTGAACTCGTAGATGGCCTGATAACGGACTGCGGCAAGATTGTCAGAGAGCGAACCCAGAAGATGCAGTGGTTCGACTTGAGCACGCTGCGAGAGCCCTATCGCATAGAAGGCAAAAAGACGATGGGCTATGAGCTCGTCGAGCAGATGGACTTCAGAGTGCCGGATGCAATCGTCTATCCCACTGGCGGCGGCACGGGCCTGATCGGCATGTGGAAGGCGTTTGATGAGATGGAGCAGCTCGGCTGGATCGACTCGAAACGGCCCAAGATGATTTCGGTCCAGGCCAAGGGCTGCGCGCCCATCGTGCGTGCGTTCGACCGAGGTGATCGATTTGCAGATGAGTTTGAGAATCCGTACACCTATGCGTCCGGACTTCGTGTCCCCAAGGCGATCGGCGACTTCATCATGCTCGACTTGATCCGCGAATCAAAAGGCACCGCTGTTACAGTCACTGATCAGGAGATGGCGCACGGTGTGGAGGCGCTCGGTTCGACAACCGGAATCTACGCTGCTCCTGAAGGTGGCGCGGTAGTCGCTGCCGCTGAAAAACTGACTGAATCAGGATTCCTCGACCACTTTGAGACCGTAGTGCTCTTCTGCACCGGCTCAGGCCTTAAGTACGCGGGCTCAACTCCGATGGAACCGACGGACTAGCAGCTGAATTCAGACAATCGAGATGCCAAACCCTCCCCGCTGGATCAGATCATCCATCTTCGCCGCATTCGCGGTCGGCATCACCCTGCTCGTCCTCTCCTCCTCTCCCCAAGCACAGGTGCTCTATGTCACGGAGACTGAAGTCGCGCAGGATGGCCAGGTGATCATGCACTTGGAGCCGATCGAATGCGAAGCCTGCATCCCCGGCATCGAGTCTCGGCTGAATGAACTGCCGTCGGTGAAGTCGGCGGCGATCGACGCTCATTCGCGGACCGTTTCTATCGATCTTACGGAGTCAGGGGTATCAGTCGATGAGCTGGAGTCTGTCGCTTCAGATACGGGTCTGATTTTTCGGTCTTCCGATTAGGTTCTCAGGATTGGAGGCCGCTTTGGGCCTGTACGTGTCTTAGTGGCAGCAACAAGAGCACGGACAAACCCTGAGAGCGCCTGTCCATGGCACACGGAACCGGATTGGAAGCCCCTTCCTCCTAGCTTTGTAGGAGGCAAGGGGGTTGGGGGATGGAGGTTTCTCGGCGGAGAACGCTCGGTCAGCATAAGAACCTCCTCACCCTAACCCTCTCCTCCTCTCAAACGAGGAGGAGAGGGAGCCAGAATCTAAACGCCGAGCGTCGTCTTTTGTAGGTCAATCAGTTCTGTGATGCCTTTCTTAGCCAGACCGAGCATCTTGCCGAGCGCGTCTGCGCTGAAGGGATCAGCTTCTGCTGTGCCTTGAATCTCAACGAATTTGCCAGACTCTGTCATCACGACGTTCATATCGGTCTGCGCCCGGGCGTCCTCTTCGTAGCAGAGATCGAGCAGCTCGACGCCGCCGACTACACCTACTGAAATCGCAGCCATCGGCTCTGTGATCAGGTTCCGCTTGATCATCCGCTTGCCAATCATCCAGTCCATTGCGTCATAGAGCGCGACGTAGGCTGCCGTGATCGCAGCGGTGCGGGTTCCCCCATCAGCGAGCATTGCGTCGCAGTCGATGGTGATCGTGCGCTCGCCCATGCCTTCAAGATTGACCATCGTGCGGAGGGAGCGGCCGATGAGGCGCTGGATCTCCATGCTGCGGCCATTGGGGCGCATTCCTGGGCGCTGGTTGCGCT
>JALGYA010000032.1 GCA_029824475.1 Fimbriimonadia bacterium
GGCAACGCGGTCGCGGGCACTGCAAACATCTTGGAGTCCTCTGGATGTATCGTTGCCGGGTTCTCGGGGCAGCGGATCTCAATTCTTGGCTGCGACGATCTTGTCGTCGCGGCGGTTGATGGCGAGATCCTGGTTATGCCGAAGAGCAGGGCTCAGGAAGTCAAGCGCCTAATTCCGCGCAAGCCCGACGGACAAAGCTGAGCAGGCTTCCGCCGTCGTAGCGGTGGCCTGGAATTCCAAATGCCTCGGCAGCCTGGATATCAGTCAACTTGTCGCCCACAAGGAACGACATTGACTTATCTATTGGGAGCACGCGCTCAGCAGACTCCAGCATCGTCGTTCCGGGCTTCCTGGCCGGGCATCTATCCTCCGGGTCATGGAGGCAGCAGAAGATGACATCGATCGGCATCCGGCGAAGCATCCACCGGCTGATCTCTCGAAACTCCTCTTCTGTGTAGAGCCCGCAGCCGACACCTGACTGGTTCGTGACGACCACCACCCACCAGCCGGCTTTCTTGAGATCTTCGATCGCCTCGATTGCATCGGGCATCAGCTCGATGTCCTCGATGCGATGGACATAGCCGCGATCCTTGTTGATGACGCCGTCTCGATCTAAGAATGCGGTGGGCCTTGGTTTGCCTTCAGCAAAGACAGGGTGCTGCTCGCCGGGGCAGCCGCTGCGAATCCGCTCTTCAATTTCGGCTTCGGTAAGCGCCACTAAGAGATCCTATCCTTCGCTCCGGGGTCCTTGTTGAGGACCAGGCCGATGATCCGGCCCTCCGCTCTGCGGAGGAACGAGAGTGTCTGCTCCATGCGAGACTTGTTCGTTTTCTCCGGCTGAACCACAAACAGCACGTTCTTCACGATTCTCGTCAACTCAAGCGTGTCTGCAACTGATCCAGCACCCGCTGTGTCGAAGATCACGATGTCCCAGCCAGCTTTCATCTGCTCAACAAGACTCATCATCTCAGGTGAGCTGAGAGCCTCTGTTGGGCTGACCTCCAGTGAGCCTGCACCCAGAATCTGCAGTCCGCTGTACTCCGTATCCTGAATCGCTGCCTGCAGCGATACCGAGCCCGAGATCACCTCCGCGAGGCCTTGATTGGCTGCGCGGCTGAAGAGCTGTGGCATCGACGAATTGCGCATATTTGCGTCGACAACCAGGGTCCGCAGACCATCGCTGGCCATCGCGACTGCGAGATTTCCGGTGACGACCGACTTGCCTTCGCCGCTATTGGTGCCGGTGACGATGACTGCGCTCTCATTCTCTTCTCGAAGTCTCAAGAGCAGGCCAGCTCGGAGAATTCGATAGCTTTCAAAGGCGCGTGCCGTTTCCGGATCCGAGATAATCGGCTGCCTTGAACTTGCCCGAATCGGAATCCTGGCCAGGATATCGACGCCCGCAATTGCAGCCGCTTCAGAGGGATGATTGACGTGGTCCAACGCGAGATCACGGGTGATCGCGATCAGTGCTCCAAACGTCATTCCAAACACGACTGAGAGCAGGAGGTTCATCAACCATCGCGGCTTCGTCTGCCCGGCCTCGGTCCCTGCATCGAGGTTTTGAACCGGCTCCAGAACTCTGCTGGAACGGATCGCCAAGTCGTCTCGCGCTGCTCTCTTTTTAGTCAGAGCCGCTTTGAGCTCATCGATCTCACTCTCTAGCAGGAGGGAGTCTCTTCGGACGGGCTCCAATCCATCGATATCGGCCTGGCGGTTCTGAACTTCCACGGCGAGCGAAATGACCCGTGCGTCAGCGCTTGAGCGGTCTGCCTCCGCCGATCTGAGTCGCAGCTGGTGCTCCGCAAAAGCCGCGTTCTTAACGCTGCGGGTGGTCTCGACCGTGTCTGGCGTGGCATCGACTACCGCCTTTTGAGCCTTGATCTTTGTGTCCAGCTCCTCTACGATCGGGTGATCTGCAGCATAGGTGATGATCGCGATGGCACGGTCGGATTCCAGGTCTCTCAGGGCCTTCTTCGCCGCTTCCAGCTCATCTCGGTTCGTGACGCTCGTCACTTCATCGATGTACTCGGGAATACCAGCGGTCTGGCCGATCAGCTCGTTCAGCTTTGCCTCGGCACCTGCCAGGTCCGCCTGCGCTGCAGCGAGGCTGTTTTCAGCCTGATGCTGCTCGCCAACTCGGCTTCGCGCCTCGGTGGCTGCGTCGATGATCTCGTTCTGGCTCAGAAGGCTGACGAGTTCCGTCTGCTTGTCTGAAAGATCCTTGCTGAGATTGAAGATATCGTTGTCAAGCTCCTGAACGATCTCGTTGATCATCGCAGTCTGATCAGATTTGATGCTGCTGCCATAGACGTTCGGGAGCTCGCGGGCGAAGTCTTCAGCACCCTGCTTGGTGGCAGCCGTGACGACAATTGCAACGGTGTTGCTCACTCCCACTTGAGTTACCGACTTGATGCGAGGCATCGAATCCGGGTCTTTGATCGCTTCGGCTTCGCTGAATCCGATGGCCTTCAGAGTCGCCAGCTGAACATCGCCAGACTGGATCATCGATATCTGGGTGAGGACGTCGTACTGCGTCTCTCGAACAGTAAACGATTCCAAGGCATCACCAGGGTTTACAGCGGGGGATGACTGGGTTCGCCCAGCAATGACAACCTTGAATTCTTTGGAGAACTCTGTTGCGCTGAACTTGGAACTGTAGAGCCATCCGAGTGTGCCGAACACGAGAATGCAGATCAGGATGATCCACTTCCGCCTGATGAAAAGGCCTATCAGCTCTTGGAATGTCAGGTCACTGACATTTAGGCTGGCGATGCTCGTGCCGGTCATGGTTTTGTGTTCAGCGGACGCGTAGCTGGAGGCCGCTGGCATCTATATTGACGCGCAACGGAATCTGTTTGCATCCCTGCTCTGAGTCTAATCGGCCTTCAGGCGTGCTTCGAGTTCATCGGAAGGATGGTCGTTGACCGTCCTTGGCTTGATTTCACGGCAGGGATTTCCGCCGCAGATCATCCACTCGGGCACATCCTTAACTGCCACTGTTCGTGCAGCAAGAACCGCGCCATTCCCGATGGTCACACCCGGTCCGACGAAGCACTCTGCAGAAACCCAAGCTTCGGAGCCGATGTAGATGGGAGCGAAGGTGAGCGGCATATGTGGGTCTTCGTAGTCGTGGCTGCCTGTGCAGAGGAACGACCGCTGCGAAACCATGGCCATCGTTCCGAGTTCGATGGTGTCGAAATTGTAGACATCCACGTCCGCCCCGATGACTGCGCCATCACCCATTTTGAGCTTCCAAGGCATGAGGATTTTTGCTGAAGGGAGGATGAGGCAGCCGGCGCCTATTTCTGCACCGAAGAGGCGCAGTAGAAAAACTCGCCATGAGCGGCAGAGGTTCTTGAAGGTCGGCCTGAAAAGAACCGCTTGCACCAAGAGCCAAATGCCGCGTTTGACCTTGACCTTGAGCGGCCAGGGTGTTTTCATTTGGGTCAGGTCGATGCGCGTTTCGTGCTTCATTTCGGTGACTCCAGCACTTCGAGGAGTTTATCGACTGCGGCCTTGACTTCGAATCGTCGGCAGAAGAGATTGCGGGCGTTCTCGCCCATCTGCTCTCTCTCATCAACCGACATCGAGAAGAACCGTTCCAGCAGCTGATCCGTGCCCTTCTGCGTCGGGTCCTCAATCAATCCGGCTTCGTTCGACTCGACTTCCCTCCAGATGTTGACACGGTTCGTGGTCAAGACTGGCCTGCCGAGAGCCATCGCTTCAACAACAATGATGCCGAAATTCTCCTGGTGCGAGGGCAGGATCATGGCCTGTGAATTGGCGATCACCTCGCGCTTTTCTGCGCCCGATGCGAATCCACACCAGCGGATGGAAGTGTTGCCGGCGGCGAGAGCCTTGAGTTCATCGGCATGTGCGCCTGAGTCGTCGCCACAGATGGCCAGAACTGGCCTGGTTGAATCATCCAGTTTGGCCAAGGCCTTGATCAGCATGTCGAGGCCCTTCTTGGGGTGGATCCTGCTCATGTAGAGCAGGTATTCCCCGGGCTTCAGGTTGTGCTTTTTGCAGAAGGTATCGGCGCGATCTGCATCGTGCGGGTCTTCGATTCCATAGCCGAGCGCTGAGTCAACGCCGTCTAGATCCCATGTCTCTCGGGCCAGCTTTTCTTCGAGTTCTGCTGTGAAGATGATCGCTTTGACGCTGTGCGCTGTCTTGCCTTCGAACAGGCTCCAATAGAGCCGTTTGATCAGCTTCTGCCGAGGCGTGCGAAGGAAGTACGGGTCCATCATGCCGTGGCAGAAGAGCACACACGGCACGCCTGCCCTGACGGCGGCTTGCCTCGCCGCGAGCATGGGATGCTGCCAGAGACCGCGGAGGATTACTGCGTCAAATCTGTCGATATTCGCGTTGAGCCATCGCTTTGTTTCTGGGGTCCAACGCCAGGGCTTAAAGACAGGACTGCAGGCCGTGTGTTTCGCTCCGATATCTTCGAACCGCTTAACGGGTGTCTCTTCACCGGTTAGGATTTCGACCTCGTGCCCCCTGGAAATCAGTTCCTTAGCCTGCTGGAACGTGCCTTCCGCTACACCGCCCATCTTGGGATCGACGGCTTCCACCACTTGGAGAATCCTCATACGGCGACCGCCTTGTAGAGCTCCACGATCTTGCGCAAAGAGTCTTCCTTGGAGAACCGCTCGAGGTTATTGGCCATAAGCTCGGTTGGTGCCGGGAGCTGGAGGGCTTGGTCAATGATCTCAGCTGCCTCGTCGAGGTCACTTGGGTCGATCAAAACACCTGCGTTCCCTGCAACCGTCTTCATCGGCTCGCGGAAGGATGTGAACACTCGGCAGCCTGCAGTCATTGCCTCAAGAATGGGCAGGCCGAACCCCTCGCTGATCGAGGGGAAGAGCAGCCCTGAAGACTCTGCAGTCACTCGCAGCACCTCTTCATCAGGCGGCCTCACCATCACATCAATTCGATCCTTGACCGGCGATTCCGCTATCACACGGGAGAGCGTCTTATCCGGCGCCTTGCCCATCATCACGAAGCGCCAGTCTTCCCGGCCAGGGAGCTGCAAAAACTTGGAGGCGATCCGCACAGCACCAGCTCGATTCTTATAGGGCTGGTTTGCACCTATGTGATGAAGGAAATCTTGTCTCTTCCGAGGCTCCGAGGAGAGATCCTTGTAGAAGCAGTTGTGGATGACGCTGGTGTGCCCCTCAGTAATGCTTGTCAAGCGCAGCAGGTCCTGGCGCGTCGCTTCAGAGACACAGGTCACAAAATCGGCGTGATTGAGGCTTTGCCTAATCCACTCCTGCAGCTGCCTGCCGGTCCAGCGAGTCTTCCACCAGTCGAGTTCACCTAGGCCCGATCTCACAGCGAGCAGATCGTGGACAGTCAAAACCGTCGGCGTCGATCCGGTCCAGCCGCAGTACATGGCATAGCCCTGATCACAGATGTGGACGACGTCATAGTCCTCGGCTTTTTCTTCGAGCTCCTGCCGGAAGATGACGAACTTGTCGTAGTACGCCAGATACTTGGCGAGCGGCCCGGAGACTCCCTTTGAGGCTCTAGCGATCGGCTGTATGAAATCTGCGCTGACTCCAAGGGCCCGCACACCCTCAGTCAGGCTTCCTGCATAGCCCTCCATGCTGTAGAGAGAGTCCGTCGCAAATCCTCCAACAATCAAAACTCTCATGCACGATCCATCCTCGCCTGAGCGGCTGTTTCAGAGTTCAGGTTCTTCTTGGTCACCATCGTGTTTGCGAAGATGACGATAATCGCACCCGTCACGGCGATGAGCGGTCCGTTCTGAATCACCTGAATGACCTGCTGCTGCAGTGTGCCTTCAGAAAAGACCCAAGGCAGAGAAATGGCAAACGCACACGACCACAAGTTGTTCTTCATCGCTGGGTGGACGGCAATCCTGAACACAGTGAAGAAGGCGAGGCAGGTGATGAAGGGAATCAGAATGACCCCGGTCCAGCCAAAAGCGACGAAGGCCTCGCTCACGAATCCCATTGTGATGGCCGTCTTGAAGTCAGTCGGGCCGACGAGTCCAGTGCCTCTCCTAGCCAGCCAGTTCGATGTGCCGATCGGATTCTTGTCAGGGTTCAGCGCCCTCGGAACGACCATCTCAAAGCCCCTGCTGATCGTCTTCCATCCCGTGTGCCCCTCATTCTTGGCTGAGTGCACGAGGATGTCGACTGTGGTGATCAGCGAGAGCCGGTCGAGAGTTGGGCTCGCCTCTCCGTAGTAGTAGAGCCGCTGCTTGGCGTAGTTGCTTGGTGGGGGAGGGTCCTTGGCGCGCTCCTGGAACTTGCGCGGGTTCTGCAGGACCTCCATAAACATGTCGGTTGCCTGGGAAAAATTCGAGCCGAAGGTGCGGCCCGTTATTTCAGACCTTGCGTACAGCGCGTAAGGGAAGATGATGATCTGAAAGAACGCCAGAACAGCTCCCACCGCAAGAATGTGGACAGTCCTAAATCGGAATCCAAACAGCGCAGCCGTCAGGACTAGAATCACGAAAGCGTAAGCAGCCTCCTTGCGCTGGCTAAACACGATTCCGCTGACCAGCGGAAGACCCGCCGAGATAATCACCCACGGGCTCAATAGCCGCTTGCCCTTCGACTCCAGCACCGTGTAGGCAGTCGCGCAAGCCACTGCAAGCGGAGTGAGAAAGTCGAATTGAATCAGGAACCGAAGCGGTCCGCCGATGCCCGCCGCTCCGATGTAGCGCACCGCCATCAGAACCGTGAACACGAGCGTCATGACCCGCAGCTGATCGAGGCGCATTTCGGGCTGAAGAATCGACTTCGCCTTCATGAAGAATGGCAGGCGGAGCACCATCGCCGCAGCCAGCAGGCCGGCCATCGCGACAGCGTTGATCGCCATCGTCTCAACGGGATGATAGAGTGGAATGTCTGGACGCTGGCCCAAGAAGACCTTCGCAATCTGAGAGACCAGGACATGTTGTGCGCCGAAAAGTGCAGTGCATGCACCGAGCAGAGTCAGCACTCCGCCATGCGCCCAAACAGCTGTCGCCCAGAGGATAGCGTAGACGATGACGAGCCCGGTGAAAGCCGGAATCGTGCCCATGGCGAGTTGGCCGATCCCGACTGTTAGGATGTACAGTACAAGCCCAAGAACCGATATGCGCCGCCAATCGGGGCGCATATCTGAATCTCTCAAGGTCAGGGCTCGCGTCATTCTGGTCCGTCGTATCCTACGATGTCTCTGATAGCCTGGACGGATTGAGACGCGTAGCTGGACCAGCCGCCGAGCCTCTTTACTGCTTCTATTCCTTTCTGCCCCATCTGTTCAGACAGCGTCGGATCGGCTAAGAATCGTTCCAAGCAGGCTTTGAGGGCCTCAGTATCACCCGATGGGAAGACCAGGCCGGTCGCTTCCGGCTCAACAAATTCTGAGGCTCCGGCGGCGTCTGAGACGATAGCTGGGGTGCCGCACGCCATCGCCTGAGGAACGACCATTCCGTACCCATCCTGGAGGCTGGGCAGAACCAGAACGTGTGCCCTTGCCATCGCTGCGCTCAGGTCGGTGGGTGAGAGCGACCCGAGCATCTCGACTTCCAGGCCGTTCGCCCGCTCCATCAAGGTCGGTGTTTCCGCTACCTGGAGGCCTGCTAGGCGGATTCTAACCTTGTCCGCTCCCAGGCTCTTTACGGCATCGAACAAGATGTGAAGCCCTTTCTGGACACTCAGTTGGCCAGCAAAAAGAACTTCCAGTTTGTCCGTCGCTCTTTCCGCTCCAGGTTTGAACAGCGCAAGGTCTGCACCCAAGTTGAGCACATGAACCTTGTCCGCGGAGACACCCTGGCTGACAAACGTCTGCTTAGTGATTGAAGACGGCACGAAGATCGCGTCAGCTGCCTCGTACTCCTCCAGCTCCCGGTCGATTCTCCGCTGCTCGATGCACGGGCCCTCCAGCCCGAGCTTTTCAAACTCACGGCTGAGGATCTCAAACTGGGCAGCGATATGAGCCGCTCCCCGGTCACAGATGTACTTTCCGCCCCTGGCCTGCACCGACAGACCGCACTGCAGCCCTGATCCGCCTGCAGCAACAACGACGTCCATTCCTTCCATGTGCTCAACCGCGAATTCATCGATGAGGACGTTGGAGTTCCACTCCATCTGCTTGGCGGCGCGGGTGGCGCCGAGGTTCAAGCGGAGCATCGCGAAGTAGGGCACAGTCCAGTACGGCCAGGTGATGAGGTGCTCGGGATCGATGCCCTCTGACTCCAGCTTGTACTTCGGATAACCAGAGACGATCCTCCCTAGATGTCCTTCGTCCTGCAGCGCTCGGGCGAGCGCGAAGAGGTGGTATTTGGAAGTGGTGACGATGCCGACTTTCACGCGATTCGATGCACGGCAGGCGCCTTATTGCACTCGGCATCAAACCCGAGCCAGTTAAGCGCCTCCACCAGGCCCTCCAGGTCCTCCCAATAGCTCCACCCGTTGATGATCTCAAGGCTTCTTCGCCCCATCTGGTCTCGAAGCTCTTTTGAGTTGCAGAGCGAGCCGAGGCGTGCCGAGAGCATCTCGACATCACCTACCGGCACAACATGCCCGTTTCCGCCCTCTTCAACAATATCGAGCCTGCTGCCGACTTCGTCGGAGACGATGACCGGCATGCCAGCGTTCATGACTTCATTGACGATCAGGCCCCACGGTTCGCGCGCTGAAGCCAGCACAAAAATGTCCGACAGGCGATAGACGGCGGGAAGAACCGACTGGTTCTGGAATCCAACAAATTTGACGGAGCCCCAGCCTTTCTGCTTCATCCAGTCTTCTAGGTCCGGTCTCAATTCGCCATCTCCTACGACGAGCAGCTGAGCGTCTGGCTCGGCACCATCGACTGACAGCCTCTCGTACGCATGCGCCAGATCCATGATCTTCTTACGAGCCGTAAGCTTGGATGCATAGAGAATAACCGGGCGGTTGGGGTCGATCCCCCACTTTTGTCTCAGCTCCTCTGCCTGAGCCCCTGCTGCAGCGGTCTTCTGCTGAAAGGAGTCGTTGTCGACGGCGTACGGGACATTAAAGAGGCAGTCTTCACTGACGCCCCAAGACTTGTAGTATTCGCGGTTGGCGGTGCCGACGCACAGGAACGCATCGATGCTCTTGAAGACGTTCTTCATCGCCGCATCACGCAGCTTGCGGTGGAGGCCAGAACCATGAGCCACTTCGTGCTGTGACTCTGCGCGAGACATCGTCTTCATGCCGAGCTTGTGGGCCGTTTTGAGTGCGCGGACTGAGTTCTGGTGAGCATGGCCGTGGCTCCACAGCGAGTTGAATCCGTGCTCCTCAAAGATCTTCTTGAAGCCGTACGAGAAGGGTCGAGGGCTCTTGATGGAATCGAGGCTCCCGATGGCGGGCATGACGAGGCTTTTGTAGCCGTCGAGCAGCGGCACATCCCATTTGATGGCCGTTCCGAACTGCTTGTCGTGGTAGTCACGAACGGAGAAATCGGACATAAACACGGCAGTGAGATCGATGTTTGAGTGCTCCGCAATGAGCCTAAGCATCGGCGCCTGATACTGGATCGGGTGCGACGCAAAATATGCGAGTTTCGCCTTTTCTCTACTCAATTCTCGTCTCCGTTGACGCCGGGCTTGTCGCTGGCCAACTGCATGCACGCGACCAGAAATTCCTCGGCAAACACTCTTATTTCGGTCTTCGTCGCCCCGGAATGCAGGGCAATGAACCTATAAAATCTGCCAGGCAGGACTTTTCCGGTCGTGACTTCGCTCCAAATGAAATCCCGCCACATGGAATTGAAGGACGAAGTGACATGCCCAGACGGCCCGCTGAATGCGTAAATTGCGATGCTGTTTTGGATTGGTCCTGCCACTTCTATTATCATCGCGGAAGCATCTTCTTGGCCAGGAATCTCGAGCTGAATCGTCTCCTCGCTTGTGATCGACCAGTCTTGAGCAGTGAAGCAGGCGCGCTGGTCATGGAAGGAGTCCGCAACCGTCCCTTCGATGACGACCGCATCAAAGCTCCGCGTGGCATCTTCGTAGATGCGCGCAACGATGCCGGTCGGTTGAAGCTGCCGGTAGACCGCCTCATCCATCTTGTAAGACTGCTGCGGGTGCTCTGGATCAGCCGTCATCGGCATGCCGTCAATTTCATACGGAAGCGACTGCTCCAGCAGCTCTTCGGAAAGCCCGTGCGGCTGCAGGGTCGAGCGCAGAAGGCCGAGCAGTCCGACAGCCACTCCCAAGCCAGCAACAACAAGACAGCGGCCGATCACTCCTTCACCTCCGTAGCCCTGGAAATCCAGACGAGGAGACCGATGCAGACGACCAGAACGATCCAGCCGCTAGGGGAATGCCATGCCACCGCCGCTTCTGCGCCCTTCGTCTCACCGATCCGACCGATCAGCGCGATGCGAAGGCCGTTCGCGAAGACGCTGAGCGGAATGGCGATGAGACACAGAGTCAGCGACCACCACCATCGCAGCCGCGACGTGAGCAGCAGGAAGATCACCATTGCGGTGACCGCGATGGTTGTCTTCAGACCACTGCACGCCTCAACGACTCTCAGCGTGTAATGGTCGAGATAGAGTTCAGTCGGTGCGAGTTTTAGAACCTTCAACCCTGACACCTTCAGCATCCACGCAGCGAGGTCCGTGGAGATCAACTGAAGCCGAAAGGTAGCTGGATCGACAAACCTGTCCAGCACCGGCAGCCCGAGGGCTAGGTAGCCGATTGCTGGTGCCGTCACCTTCAGCCACTTCCATCCCGCAACGAAGAGGACGGCCCCAAAGCATGCGACGAGAAGTGCTCCCGACATCAGCAGCGGCATCTCAGTCCGCGAGACAATCCAAGCCAGATAGAGGGTCGGAATGAGCACTGCCATCCCAATCCAGCTGCCTTTAGATTCAAGCTTTTCCTTCGGCCACCTATGCCAGAGAATGTAACCCGCTGCAGCAGGGATCAGCACGCCGTGGCTGTAGTAGGAATCGAGATCGAACCAATAGGACGGCAGCATCCGGACCAAGGGCCAGAAGGCAAAGAGAAGGCCAAGGATGGCGGCGAGCCATCCCACCATTGCCGCACGGTTCGCCCGCGTCTCGACCTGAGTTTCGGACATCCTGTCAGCCCTTCATCATCTCTGCAAACTGTTCTGCGATCTTTGTGGAAGAGTACTTGCTGACGAGCGCTTCACGTGCCCTCAAGCCCATCTCCTCAAGGCGGTCCTCGTCCGATTCCGCTTCGAGAATCACCTCAGCCAGCCTTTCGCCGTCTGCCTCCTCCAAAACGTATCCGCAGTCCGACTCACGAATCGCACGCGCGGTTTCCGTCACCTCAGGGACGAGTGCAATAGATGGACGTCCCGCAGCGAGAATCGAATAGAGCTTACTCGGCACGCAGAGCCCTTCCATGCCCCGCTCCAAGGTGATGAGGCAGATGTCTGCGGCGGCCAGCAGGTTCTGAAACTGGTCCGAGGGCACGAATTCCCTGACATGGAGATTACGCAGCCCGCGCTCGTCAACTTCCCTGCGCAGCTCAGCGTCCTTCCGCCCACCGCCGACCAGCAGAAACTGAATGTGCGAGTGGGAAGAGAGCTTTTCAGCGGCATCGAGAATTGGGCCGAAGTCGTGGTACCTGCCGAAGTTTCCTGAATAGAGCACCAGGAACGGGTCGCTCTCAAACTCCTCACGAAAAAGGCCGGCTTTGGGCAGCATCGACACAGCCTGATCATCCTCGCCAACAGGAATCGAGACGACCTGGTCAGGATCGAGGTCGTAGTTCTTGATCACGTGGTCCCGCATACAGCGGCCGATCGCAACGACCTTGTCTGCAGAATGCAGCCATCGTCTCTGCCACTTGCCGAGGATCTCAGCCTTGCGCCCCTGTGCTCCCTCGGCAGCCATAACGATCGCACGGTCTGGCTCCAGGTCGTAGATGACGTACCAGTAGGGGATCTTGCGCAGCTTGAAGGCTGCCCAGGCTGCCATAGGAAGGACAGGAGGAGCCGACGAGACCAGGACACCGCCGATATCTTTCATCTTCAAGATAGCGCGGAATGCCCTCCATGTGTAGACGATGTCGGCTTTGAGGCGCTGCTTCAGATTCTGCCGATCAGATTCCGGCACTTCGAGGCGCAGGATATTGATCCCGTCCCAGCTGCTCGTGACGGGCAGAGGTTCAGCATCCCCTCGATAGAGTCGTCTCGTCGTAATCGCAGTGATCTCAAAACCGTGGTCGTCGGCAAGTCGACGGGCCAGGTCGGACAAGACCTTTCCTGTCCCCCCGAAGCTGTCGGGGTGGAAGAACTCGTTCAGGAGAGCGATTTTCATGACGTAAGCCGACGAAGCATTCGTCTAGATGACGAGTGGAGAGACGAGGGCAGAGCGAGAATCAGTAGGCTCCGCGGCAGGAAATCACGGCCCAAGGCGTCTTGCAGAGGATCTTGATGTCCTCCCACAGGCTCATTTCGGTCATGTATTTGTGGTCAAGGGCCATCCACTCTTCAAAGCTGAGGTCGCTGCGGCCCATGATCTGCCAATAGCAGGTCAGGCCGGGTCGGATGCCGAGCCGCTCCATGTCGTACGGGCTGTACTCCTGGACTTCGCTGATAATTGCTGGACGTGGGCCAACAAGACTCATGTCTCCAATCAGGACATTGTACAGCTGAGGAAGCTCGTCAATCGATGTCTTCCGAATGAACCGTCCTATCGCAGTTGTGCGTGGATCATTCTTGATTTTGAAGACCGGTCCGTCCTTCTCGTTTTCGCCCTGAAGATCGAGCTTCTTGTTCTCTGCACCAGAGTGCATGGAGCGGAATTTATAGAACTTGAAAACGCGTCCGCAAATGCCTACTCTTTTGGAGATATAGAACAGAGGGCCACGACTGGTGAGTTTAATCAGAATGGCCGTCAGAAGGATGAGGGGAGACAGCACCAAAATGAGCGAAGCTGACCCGATCACGTCGAGTGCTCGCTTCTGCCTTCTGTAAGTCACTATCCGCGCCGGCACCGATCCGATAGCTGCGGTGCTAACGGTATCTGGGGCGGGTACTCCTGCTGCCATTCTTCATCCTCCAACCAAGCTGTCGAACGCTGCTTGTATTAATGATATAGGAAAGCAAAATTTATGCCTAGGGATTCGGCAAGAAAAATGCCGGTAATCTTGACAGTATTCGTCTCTTTTTCCCATCGAAGACTATGAGACGACTGTTTCCCTTCGATGGTTCGACTGGACCCAGGAGTTAATTGGTCCTTCACTGTGAATCAGGAGTGCGGGTGACGGCGTCTTTAGTGAACAGAGATGCCGATGCCTCCTGCCCTGGCTCTGCTGCGCCCGAAGCAGTGGACCAAGAACCTCCTCGTATTCGCGGCGATCATCTTCACAGCGCGTTTTGGGGAGCAGGATTCGGTCATCAAAACGCTGGCTGCGTTCTTCGCCATCTGCCTCGTCAGCTCCGCAGTCTATGCGGTCAATGACGCGCTCGATGCAGAGAAAGACAAGAGCCACCACAAGAAGAAAAACAGGCCGGTCGCGGCCGGAAAGATCAGCCAGACGAACGCTTTCATCATCGCCGTCATTGTGCTTGCTGTCGGGCTCGGAATCGGCGCATGGGTCGGACAGATGCTCCTCAGCGGCTTGACCGTATATCTCATCCTCCAGGTCATCTACAACGTCTTTACGAAGAATCAGCCGATCCTCGATGTGTTCACGATAGCGGCGGGATTTGTGCTCAGGGCAGGTCTTGGTGCCGCGGCAATCGACGCAACAATCTCTGGCTGGCTTCTTTTCTGCACGGGCTCATTGGCTCTTCTTCTTGGGTTTGGCAAGCGGAGAAGCGAGCTTCTCAGCAACGGCACAGAGTCCCGCCCTGCCTTGGAGGGCTACACCGAGAAGACCTTGGATGGCCTGGTCATCGTCTCGTCTGCTCTCGCAGGGATCTCCTACGGAATCTATGCGCTGCAGAGCCCGACGGCATCAGTCCATCCCGGTCTGATATTCACTGCTCCGATCGTTCTGTTCGGAATTGCGCGGTACCTTCTTCTCTCGATGGGCGACAGAGGCGCAGAAGAGCCGGAAAACATTGTGCTCAAAGATGGGCCGATGATCGTCACCTTGATTCTCTTTGCGGCGGTCGCCGTGTATGCGATGTCTGCAGGCCCAGTGCCGCTGCTCGCAGCTCCTGTGCAGCAGCCCCTCCCATGAAGCCAGGCCTGAGTTGAGTATCCTCAGGCGAACTTGCCAAACCAGCCAGAGCACACAGAAGAGATCCAGGCGCTTCGCCCTGAGTTTCTCAAAGAGGTTCGATCCGCCAAGAGGGTTGTGATCGGGTCGCACCTCAATCCCGATGGCGACGCACTTGGTTCGTCGCTTGCTTGTGCGATGGTGCTCGACCAGCTGGGAGTCAAGTGCGAAATTCTCTGCCACCACCTGCCACCCACATATCTTGAGTTTCTTCCCGGCATGGACAGGATCCTCCAACAGCCGGTTCACGATGATCACGACTTAGCACTGATCCTCGATCTGGAGTCGCTCGATCGGCTTGGTACGGTTAGGCCATGGTTTGAAGCCGCAGGCCGCCAGATCGTGATCGATCACCACGTGCCCCACATGGAACCGGGCGATCTGAGGATCGTTGACCAGGCAGCACCCGCAACCGCCGCCATTCTCTGCGACCTCTTCTTCGGGATGGAGGGTGTTGAGATCACCCCTGAGATTGCCGACTGCCTTCTCGTCGGCATCCTGACCGACACAGGCAACTTCAAGTTTCCCAATACAACCCCCCACTCTCTCCACTTGGCCGGCCAACTGCTGGAGAGTGGAGCTAATCTTCCCAGGATCTCGGAGGAGGTCTACATGAGCAAGGCGATCGCCGCTGTCCGGCTCCTGGGGGCCGCAATCAGTTCGATGGAGACAGCCTGCAATGACAGGCTCGCATGGTCCGTGCTTCCGTACTCACTCTACGAAGAGTTGGGAGCCAAGGAAGAGCACACCGAGGGCATCGTGAATGAGCTGCTCTCCATTGAGACCACCGATGTTGCAGCGATCTTCCGGGAGAGCAAGCCGGGCAAGTTCAAAA
The DNA here is from genome assembly GCA_029824475.1 of Fimbriimonadia bacterium. Lineage (GTDB taxonomy): Bacteria > Armatimonadota > Fimbriimonadia > Fimbriimonadales > Fimbriimonadaceae > JALGXY01. Next base: position 15,039 of record JALGYA010000032.1, read on the forward strand.
TCAGCCTTCGATCACGCGGCGATGTCGACGTTGCCATGGCGGCCAGAGAGTTTGGCGGAGGCGGGCACCAGAAGGCCGCTGGCCTCAATGTGGACGGCACTCAGGCAGACGTTGTTGGCAGGGTGACAGGGGTGCTCAAGCGATGCTTGGAGTCCTCTTAGTCAACAAGCCGAAGGGCATCACCAGCCACGACGCGGTAAGCAGGGTCCGACGACAGCTCAACACCCGGCGCGTCGGGCACAGCGGAACGCTCGATCCACTTGCGCAGGGGCTGTTGGTTATGGCGGTCGGACCGGCCACCCGGTTTCTTCAGTATCTGCCATTGGAGCCCAAAGTCTATGAAGCACGGGTCACCTTCGGTGTTGCCACCGAAAGCTATGACGCTGCTGGTGATGTGACATCGGAAGCACCTGTGCCGGCAGACCTGGACGCCCTGATCGAAGAGGCCAAGAAGCCGCTCACGGGAGAGATCGAGCAGGTCCCCCCGATGTACAGTGCGATAAAGAAGGACGGCAAAAAGCTGTACGAATACGCCCGCAAGGGCGAGACTGTCGAGCGCAGAGCACGCACCGTCTTCATCTCAGAATTCACAGAGATTGATGCCCCTGCAGAGAATGTCCGATGCTATCGAATCGAGTGCTCTGGCGGGACGTATATCCGTTCGCTGGCACACGACCTAGGAGAAGCTCTTGGGTGCGGGGCACACCTCTCAGGGCTAGTCAGAACTGGTGTCGGCAAGTTCAAACTGGACGACGCCGTCGAGCTGGACGAAGTCACTCCTGAGGACTTGGTGCCCCTTTCTGAAGCGCTTCCCCCTATGCCGCTCGTAAGAATGGATGAGGCTCAGACGAAGCTCATCCGCGATGGCCGCGCCATCGATTCGCCTGGGCCTCTCTCTGGCAGATGTGCTGCCCTTGTCGACCCGACCGGTGAGGTGATCAGCGCCGCCAGGGTGGAAGGAGACCGCCTGCAGCCAGAGTGTGTGATTCCGGAGTCCGCTTTTGTTCGTCCTGTTTGAACCCGTAGAGTCGAGAAAACTCATCAAGGGCCAGCTTATGTGGTTCCTGGGCTGGGCGGGCGTGACCGGAGTCGCGGCTTACCTCACACCCAGAGCTGAGGGACACGGCACTCACACGCAGCTCGGTCTGCCCCCTTGCCCAAGCGTGCTGATCCTTGATCGGCCCTGCCCCGGCTGTGGGCTGACAACTTCATTCACTCATTCTGTTCATGGCCAGATCGCCGAAGCGTTCAGCGCGAATCCTCTCGGGCCGATTCTCTATCTGTTGTTCACGGCGTCTGCTCTCGTCGGGGGCTGGTGCTACTTCAAGAAGATCAAGTTCGATACGAATACCAAGGGGATGAACTACGTTCTCGGCGTTGTGGCCGTTGCGCTCATTGTCCTCGGCGGCATACGGTTTGCAACCACCAAGCTCAACAGCCCGTTCTTCAACCCGCTCTACCAGATGGAACGATCATCGGTGCCCGAAGACAGCGGGAGTGCCGCCCGTGTGCCAGAACAGGACACGCCCTGAAAGCTCACCTCGCTCGGCCAAGGCCAGCAGGCCTGCGAAGGCCTTCGATGTGTAGACAGGATCAAGGATGATTCCTTCAGTGCGGGCAAGCAGCCTTGAGGCAGCTTGGCCTTCCTCTGAGGGAACACTGTAGCCTTCGCCGATCCACTCTGTCCGGTAGTCGATCTCATCCTTCGTGATTCCCTTGTCTTGGCCCAGCAGGAGGTCGAGTCCCGCGCAAAGACCGACAATCTCGTCCGCTAGTTCGTCGTAGGGGTCTGCAGCGATCCCGATGATCTGGGTGTCAGTTCCGTGATACGCGTAAGCGAGGCCAGCGTGCGTGCTGCCGCTGCTGGAGGCGACGATCACGGTGTCGAAAGCTCTGTCGATCTCTTCAACACCCTTGATCAAGCCATAGACACTCGTTGGAGTGCTCCCTCCGACCGGCATGATATGCACCTTCTCGCCGTTTTCGGTGAGCATCTGGGCGAGCTCCTTCGACTTCTCTTTCAGCTCATCCCACGTCCCATCTGGATAGACGTAGAGCTGGCCTTCAAACAAGGCATCAAGAACAACGTTCCCGCCTGCGGCGGTCGGTTCCCAATCTGGCCTGCCTCCAGTCGGGGCGTAAGGCAGCTCCATGACGGCTGCTGCGAACCTGAGGCCGGCCATTCTGGCGGCCGCGGCTGTTTGACGCACAAAGTTAGACTGCTTGGCGCCCGAGGCAACGATGCAGGTCGCGCCTGCCTCGATAGCTTCAGGGAGCAGGTACTCCAGTTTGCGCGCC
>JALGYA010000235.1 GCA_029824475.1 Fimbriimonadia bacterium
CTTGGTGCCGCGTATCAGGCCATCGACGACTAGCCTAACTTCGCTGCCAGACTTGCTTCCCAACGCACGTGCGTCACCCTGGACGGCACCTGCCAATCCAGCTAACAGCACAGCTCCCGCGAGAATCACTAGACCGGCACTCCGCGATCAGCCCTGGCGACCAGTGCCGCTGCCTCAGCGTCACCAACGATCTTCTCGGCCTTCGGATCCCACTGAATCTTGCGGTCGAGCTTCATTGAAACCGAACCGAGCACACAGGCGCTGTTCGACCGGTGGCCGACCTCAACCGGAGTGATCGTCAGCTCGCGAGATTTGATGCAGTCCATGAAGTTCTGCTTGTGGTTCGTGCTCACGTAGAGATGAGTCTCAAGCTCGCCGATCTCTGAGTCGAGAATCGACGGCGGGTCCGCAGTAATAGAACCACGGCGAACCTTGATGGTGCCTTCAGTTCCAATGAATGTGACGCCCTGATCGTACGTCTTGTTATCCGAGAACTTCACTGTCACATCGTTGGGATAGGTGTACGTGATGTGGAACGCCATGTGCACGTCGTGCAGGCTCTCTTTGGGGTTCGGGTAGGTCGCGTGACCTTCAATGGTGAGCGGTCCAGCGAGCTCCTCGCCAAGCCCCCAATGGGTGATGTCGATGTGATGGCTGCCCCAACCTGTGACCTGGCCGTGGGTGTAATCCTGAATTCTCAGCCAGCCCGGGCGGCCGAAGTTCGCCTGCGGGTGCACGCGCTTCTCGGTGTAGGGAAGCTTGGGGGCATTCATCAGCCAGCCGTTGTAGTCCAGAGTCTCTGGAATCTCCATTTCGGGCTCAATGCCACACGGGACGTCGAGGCCCACTCCAACTTCCACTGTATGAACCTTGCCGATTCGTCCGTTTCGCACCAGCTCACAGGCCTTGCGGAATCGCGGATCGGATCTCTGCTGGCTTCCTGTCTGGAATACGACCTTGTTGCGGACAACAGCTCCCGCAAGCGCCTGGCCCTCGGGGATGGTGTAGGTCAGAGGCTTCTGGAGGAAGATGTCTTTGCCCGCTTTGGCTGCATAGATCGCCGGCTCAGCGTGGGCAAAATCTGGGGTGACGATCGAAACAACATCAATGTCGGGTGAATCGATCAGCTCGTGGTGATCCTCATACAGCTTGATCCCCTCTTTCTTCTGCATGTCTTCTGCGCGGCTCTTGGCATTGGCCATGCGCTTGTGGTCGACATCGCAGAGGGATACGATCTCGAACTTGCTGTTGATCAGGTCGTACATGTCGCCGGTTCCCATGCGGCCTAGGCCGACACAGCCGACGCGGATGCGGTTGCTGGGTGCGTTCTGGCCGAATACGGATGCCGGGACGATGCTGGGCATCGCGATGGCGGCGCCTCCGAACATCGCGCCCTTCAGGACATCCCTGCGTGTGACTTTGCTTTTGGACATGCACAGCTAGAATAGTCCATCGGGGAGCGATCTAGCCATGATCAAGCTCAGTTTGCGGTGGATTACTTGATGGTTACGACTGGCTCACCGAGCAAGCTCTCATCTACCGTGATGCCGAGACCTGGGCTTGTGGGCACGGGAACCAGGCCGTCCTTCCTCCGTGGGGCATCCGGTGCGACGTGCAGATCGATGTCGTCGTCGAAGTCCGTTGAAGACAAGTAGTACTGTGGATTTACTGATCCCGCAAACGCTGCAATGGCCGCAGCGGTCACGTCTCCTCCCCACGAGTCTTCCAAAGTCATCATCAGGCCAGCCTGCTCGCAGATGTCTCTCGCCAGCTTGGCTTTAGTCAGACCGCCCCAGCGGGAGATTTTCAGGTTCACACCATCCATCGCGCCGTCAGAGATAGCCCGGTTCAGAACCTCAAAAGAGTCGATAACTTCATCCAGATTGAAGGGCAGAGTCACATTCCGGCGGACTCTTAGGCTCTGGTCGTAGGTCGGGCATGGCTGCTCCATGTAGAACGAGTCGCCTTCGAATGCCCTTGCTATCGTGATTGCCTGAGCTGATGTCCAGCCCGTGTTCGCATCCGCGACGAGGACTTCCCCGCTCTCCATTGCATCAAGTGAGGCTTCAATCCGCTCGATGTCATCGCGCATATCTCCGCCCACCTTGAGCTGGAAGCGGCGATAGCCCTTCTCGCGGAACATCGCCAGTTCATCGGCCATCTTCTCTGGTTCGGATTGTGAAATCGGGCGATACGGCGGGTAGCCGTCCACAAACCTGCCACCCATGAGTTCAGCGACACTCAGGCCACTCACTTTGCCCAGGATGTCCCAGCAGGCCATATCGACCGGCGATTTGGCGTATGCGTGTCCCATGAGCCCACGATCCATCGCATCGTTCAATGGCCGAAGCCGCGTAGGATCGAGTCCGATTAGCCCAGGACCGAACTCTGCAATCGCTGCAGGAACTCCGCCAGCATGCGCGGCCATATAGGCAGGCCCGAGCGGGCAGACCTCGCCCCAACCGTGAACGCCATCGGCGGTCACCTTCACGAGAGTGGACACCAGCCGATCGACGGAGTTGTTGTTCGACCACGAGTACTCGTGATCGACCAGCTTGTAGGTCACCTGATAGACGTCAATCCGCTCGATCCGCATTTGCGTCCCATTATGTCCATCCTGACGGCCTTCCAGCCCGTATAATCGGGGGCAGAGTCACTTCAATGATGCAGGACACTTTTCCGATTCTCGGCGTGGACCATGTTCGGTTCTACGTGAACAACGCAAGGCAGTCCGCCTACTTCTATCACCACATGCTAGGGTTCGACATCTCGGGCTTTTCGGGCCTAGAGACCGGCAACAAGACCGAAGCTGAGTTTCTTCTCCAGCAGAACGGTCTGAACTTCGTCTTCTCTGCGCCGATCGTTCCTGACCATCCCATCGGTCACCTGATCGGCAAGCACGGCGACTTCGTGCGCGACATCGCGTTCAGCGTTGAGGATGTTGAGTGGTCATTCAATACCGCCGTTGAGAGGGGCGCAAAGCCCTGCATGGAGCCCTTCACGCTGGAGGATGAGAACGGCAAGGTCGAGATCGCCGCGATTCACACCTACGGCGACACTCTACACAGCTTTATCAACCGGTCTGGCTACGCAGGAGTGTGGCAGCCAGGGTTCGTTGCAAGGGACATTCCGGGCAGCTCAATCGGCGTCTACGAGGTTGACCACTGCGTCGGCAACGTTGAGCTGGGCGAGATGGACACGTGGGTGAAGTGGTACGAGGATGTTCTTGGTTTCAAGCTGTTTTTGAGCTTTGATGACAAGGATATTTCGACCGAATACACCGCGCTAATGTCCAAGGTGATGGCCTCTGGCAACAGCCGCATCAAGTTCCCCATCAACGAGCCGGCCGAGGGCCGCAAGAAGTCGCAGATCGACGAGTACCTGGAGTTCTTTGGCGGGGCTGGCGTGCAGCACGTTGCTCTGCGGACAGACGACATCTGTATGACGGTGGGCGAGATGCGTAAGCGAGGCATCGACTTCCTGTACGTGCCGAAGACGTACTACGACGAACTGCCTGAGCGTGTCGGTGAAATCGACGAGGACGTTGAGGAGCTTGCCAAGTTGGGCGTGCTGGTAGACCGGGACGACGAGGGCTACCTGCTCCAGCTGTTCACAAAGCCGATCACAGATCGGCCAACGCTGTTCTATGAAATCATCGAGCGGCACGGTGCGAAGGGGTTCGGCAAGGGCAACTTCAAAGCTCTGTTCGAGTCGATAGAGCGCGAGCAGGAGATCCGCGGGACGCTTTAGCTTTTCTTTGATCTCACAATTCAAGGCTCTGGTCCATTGACGGACCAGGGCCTTTCTTTGTAGACTGGGCGCGTGGGGACGCCTGAAGTTGGACAAGAGGAGAAGTCGATTCGCGAGCGGATCGATGAGGGGTTGGAAGTTGAGTTCTCTCATCGCCAAGATTGGCACTGGATCCACTTTGCCAGCACCCTGCTCTTCATAGTCCTCTTCGTCGTGAACCCTGATGGATTTCCTGCCGTGGTGATCTGGATCTATGTACTCATGATCGCCGTGTTTTTCGCCGTGCTTCTGAGACAGGCTTTAAGGCTGAGAGCAACCCTTACCAGAGTTGATCTGGATGGAGTCCACCTGATCTCTCCGAAGAATCCGGCCGAATTGTGCGCTTGTAGCGACATCGGTGGCCTGAGGCCTGCAGGCAACGATCTGTTCGTTCTAAACAACTCTGGGCCTGACATCGTAATCCCTTGGCAGCGCACTCGCACCGCTGATCAAACCGATGTCATTCGGTTCATTGAATCTGAGTACGGGCT
>JALGYA010000236.1 GCA_029824475.1 Fimbriimonadia bacterium
TAACTTGGTAAAAGCGGTTTCATACACCCGGACTATGCGACCAGCAATGGTCTCTCTGTTTTCAGTCTCGATTCGAATTCCGGCAGTGCGGGCAGCAATGATCCGGAGTGCGGCCTAAACAACGATTTTCAATTGGGATTTATCAAGCTCGCCTGCCTCATAAAAACCTGCTTCTGAAGTGAGACCCGGCGGAACGACGGCCATGAATTGGTAGGAGTAGGCGGTCTTCGCGAGAGCACCGACGCTATTCTTACCGCTTGTGCTCTCGGCTTCACCCCCTAAGGGCAGGCCGGACGTCAGCCCAGGCTTGTAACCTCCCTGAGGAAGGAACAGGAAATCTCCACCGAATCGTCTGTCTATGTGCCAGGTAGACAGAGTCGAGAATCCTTTAATGCTCACGTTCAATTTCGCGGGATAGCCCTTGATGGTGGGGTGGGTCTCGTAGTACGTGGGTGACAGAATGAATACGTCACTCGGGCCAACGTGAGGGTGCTGTCTCCGGCCCGGCCTTACTTCAAAGCCATGAGCCTTCAAGTAGGCCGTAGGAAGAATCTGACTCTGAGCGGCAGTACCCGTAGTTGCGTCTAGCCGGCCGTCTACGCGGTCAAGCTCCAGAGCAGCAAGAATCAGCGATGCAAAAACCATAAATCTCCACTTGGTGGCGATCTCCCAACTAGATGCCTCCCAAGCTCCTGAATGAAGTCTAACTGATTCAACCAGTCCTGTCAACCCTGCGTTCCCGCAAAAAAAGCCCGGGCTGAAGACAGCCCGGGCCGATATTCAAACTAAGAGCCTCCTTAGCCCTTCATCTTGGCGACAGCCTCTTCCGTGGACCATGTCGCATTCGCCATGAACCGGAAGTTGAGCAGAGCCGCTTTGTAGCCGTCCATCTCCGGCAGCTTGGCTGCCGCCGTGGCATCGGTGACAACGGCCACCTCGAATCCCTGCTCCAGGAGCTCGCGCATGTGCGCCTCAACGCAGAGGTTTGCGCTCATGCCAGCAAGGATCACTCGGTCGACGCCTCGTTTGCGGAGCTGCAGAGCTAAGTCGTTCGACTCCGGCCCGTACACCTTGTGCGGGCTGGTGACGATCGTCTTGCCGTCAGCAATGTACTTCTTGTACTGCTCAAGCCAGTCAGCGCCGGAGCCGGCGAAGTCGGTCAGGGAGAGCGGATCCTTGCGGTCGAACATGCCGATCGTGTGCATCAGCTTCTCCAGTGCGCCCTCAAATTTCCATCCGTGGTCAGTGGGGTAGTAGTAGTGCGGCGAAACGAATACGTTCATCCCCGTGTCCTTCGCCGTTTTGAGCAGAGCCTCGATGTTGGCGACCGTGTTGTTCTCGGTGACGCTCGCGCCAACGACACCCCAGGTGACTCCATCTGGGCTCAGAAAATCATTTTGCGGATCTGTTATGACAAGCGCCGTGTTGCCCTTGTCAACCTCCATCCCCGGATCAGGCAGCTGTGCCGTCGCTACCGACGATCCACCAGCCAGAAGGATGATCGCAAAAACGTTCGTTAGTTTTCGATTAATCACAAAGTGCGGGAAGTGCGCGTACCGGAAATGGTTCCAAAAGAGTGCAGATTCATCTCATTGAGTGTGATCTGATATGGGCAGCGGAACCAGCACTGCCAGGCAAGGCATGGGAGGACCAGGGTCCGGGCAAGTTCTCGGCCCCATTTCCTTAGTTGGCTGGTGGCCTCCCAGGCGAAAGTACGAGGTTTTGGGAACATTATCGCCTAAGGAATCTACAATGGTTGTGAACTTGCACTGAGGTGCTGAGGGATCCAGAACATGCTTGGAAAGAATTCAATCAAGGGCTTGGCCATCGCGGTGGTCGTGGTCTGTGCTGTCAGTTCAGTCGCCAGCGAACGGTACCGGAGAGTCCTGCTTCAGAAGGGCGGCGACACCGGCAAGATGGTCGGCTACTTCATTCCGGAAATCGATGACGAGGTTGTCGTCGGATTCACGGGATACGTCGGCCGCAAAGGCGCAAACGAAAGCGCTGCCATCGCAACCCTGCGCAGTGGGGATTCGCACCCGCTCATCATCGGGCTCCGAACAGGCTACGCCCGCAGCACGGGCATTATGTCGCTGCAGTCTGGCGACAAGTGGATCCATGTCCTCGCCTTAGAGGACGAAGACGGCAACAGGAGAGTCGGCAAGTTTAAGGCTGGTTCAGAATTGAGCGGCAAAGTCAATATCGCCCCGCCACCAGATGGCTATGGCGATGCCACGCCGATGGATGCCGGCTTCTTCGAACTCGGCGATATCAGATATCCGATCATCGTCGGAATCGTCAACAACGGCAGAACTTGCCACGCAGCGTACTGGCTGGGCCCAGATTCAGGCTCTCCTGACGAGAAGGACTGGGAGACAGGCATCATGGGCGGCGAATTCATGGCCAGCGAGGCTCTTGGGTGCCGGGACCTCAACCCTGGAGCTATGCACGTTTTTGGCAGAGTCATGCACAGCCCTGGTGCCTGGCAGGCAGCAATGTTTCAGTTTGACGGCAAGTCATGGTCGACTCGCCTCGTCGGCCCAGTAATGGACCCTGATTCAGATGGAGATGGACTGGACATGATCCGCAATCCTCTCTACGCCGAGCAGAAGGAAAAAGGGCAGAACGCACTTTACGATGGACATGTTCGCAAGCGGCCAGGCCGAATCAAGTACAGCGGACTGCTGGTCAATGGTCAGACATCACTGAGAGGCCGTCACCGAGGGCACGTTACCGTTCTCAAACGCACTGAAGATATCGATGTCCCCACACTTGGACCCTTCGAGTCGATTCTCGCTGTCATGGGGCAGCAGGAGACACACGCCCGAACCAATCGCTATAACGGCGTCGGCAAGGCTCGGATGTCAGATGGATCAATCGGCCCTGTACGCTGGATGTCACCTGAGTTGTTGGGCGTGCCCTTTACACCCGGCTACGATGACGACTGCAACGGCGTTGACGACGACTGTGACGGCTTCACAACCACCTGCAACGGTGTTGACGACGACTGCGACGGCGTCGTAGATGCCGTCTGCGTGGCTCCAAACGGAATGTTCGGCGGTTCAGTGGGTGACAAAGCAGCCATTTTTGTCCCGACAAACCACTACTCCCCAGACAGGATCAAGAGGCCAAAGCGGATCGACCAGACCACTCCTCTGCTCATGTGGAATGATGACGGCGAATCGTATGATGTCCCGTTTGAGCGAGTCAGCGAACGCCTGCGGCATAAGCAGCGTGCGATCACTATCTTTGACTACGAACGACTCGTTCTGCACCCTTCGTCACACAAGGGCATCGTGAAGGGAAAGATCAAGAACGAAGTTGAGGTTGAGAAGGAGTCGGCCGCGGCGCCGGGCCCTCCTGGCACGGTCAAAATCGGACTCTGGAATCACAAGAAAGGCCGCTGGGTGAATATCATGCGCCCGGTTTTCCCTGGCCCGAACGACATTAGCTTCGAGATGCCTGGTGCTGCTGCAAGCTATGTGAATTCAGACGGTGTTATGTCGATGAAGCTCGAGTACGAGTTCCGAGGTCATGTCACGGTTCTGAAGGCGAAGCACGATGAAGTCGGCTGTACGATCGTGTGCGGCTGCACTCATCTCTAAAGGCCAGTGCCCGTCCAACTGGCATTCCGGATGGACGGGCAATGGTTAGGCGTTTAACTCTTCGTCTTCTTCGGCATTGTCGACTGCTGGTGCGGACTGCGGCATCAGGTCCTCCGATTCATGCAGAGGCCGCAGGTACCTGCGGTCGACTCGGATGCTGTGGCCGAGTTTGCCGAACTCCTCCCACTGGCCAAATCTGTGTCTCGGCATGAGAAACCTCCGCTCCTTGTCGATGAGTCTGTTTTGGTAGCGGCAGGTTTCGCCGCCCTGCTCCACCACAATGAAATCAGCCTCAAGCCGGATTCGGGAAGACTCTACGCCGCGCCACTTTCTGAGTCCGCGCGCATGCTGAACCCCGACAAGCGCACTGAGCCAGATTGCGGCGAGGAGGGGCCCAGGGCTTGAGTCAAAATCGATGCTGATGAGCTGGAACAGGAGTGGCAAAGTGGCAGCGGGAAGGATGAAGGCTAGAATCCACGTGTAGAGGATTTCGCCCTCCACTGTTCGCTTAGGATTACTCGCCGAGCGGTAGACGTAAACTTGATCGTGCTCAAGCTCAATCTCCGGCAGGCGTCGGCCTTGAGCTTTTCGATACACATCGTGGTCGGGAATGATGAGTTGGTCGGGTGGCGGTGTGACTTGAGGATCCCAGAGGTGTCTCTTTTTTCGAATGGT
>JALGYA010000237.1 GCA_029824475.1 Fimbriimonadia bacterium
GGCCGGGCGGAAACTGGATCAGGATCGTCCATTACCCCTCGCTTCATGCACTCAAGACAGGCCAGGAAGACAGGAGCTTCGATGCTGAGCGCTCCCTCGCCCCCACCGCGGAAGGCACACCTGTCATCCGCGCTGCCGACAAGGACCTCAGGGTGATCCGGATCGGCATGCACTTCTACCGAAACCAGGACGTGGATCGGCAGGCCATCGGCACGCTCCGCGACTGGAAGGACTGGACCGCCCAGCCCCTGCCAAACCTAAACACCCTGGAGGCCGACTGGCACGGCAACATCGGTGACCGCGACATATTCAGATACCAAGGTCGAGACTGGATGGCCCTTGAAGCTCAAAAAACCAAACACGCATGGGATTCCTGGCGCATCCTGCTCGGCCCTGACACGAGCGGACTGTTCCAAGAACTGAAGATCCGCACCCCCGGCAAATCCAAGTCGTTCGCCAATCCAAACATCACGACAGCCACGCTTGGTGGAAAACCTGGCCTCTTCGTGAGTCTGTTTCTCCCCAGCGAGGGAAATGCTGCAGGAGAGTCTGGTCAGATGATCTCCTGGGTGCCGTTTCCCAGCGGCACACCGGGCCATAATTAGGGCCGTGATGTCCGGCGACGTCCCGTGGAAGATGATGCGATGAAGGTTTGGTACGCATCCTACGGTTCGAATCTGCTCCGCGAGCGATTCATGCGCTACATCGTCGGTGGACCGATCCCCGGCGGAAGAGGAGTCCAGCGAGGATGCCGCGACCACACACTCCCTGACGGCGACGAGGCGATCGTCTTCACGCGCCCGATCCAGTTCAAAGGCTTCTCCAAAAGGTGGGGCGGCGGTGTTGCATTTCTCGACTGTGACTCCCTCGGCATGCGCAGAACTGGTGGAGGGCAGCCTCGGCAGGGACGAGAATCCTACGGCCGCATGCACCGCATCACTCTAGAGCAGTTCTGGGAGGTCGTTGAGCAGGAGAATGCGCTTGAGCCTGCCGGCGTTGAGCGCCTCGATCTCAGCATCCTCGAAGTCGGCATGCCCCGCTGGATTCCAGAGGCCGGGTGGTACGACAAGATCGTCCTTCTTGGTGAATTCAACGGCGATCCCGTGGTTACTTTCACAGGCGGATCAGACCTGGATCTCAACCCACCCAGCGAGAGCTATCTCGCCACAATCCTCTGCGGAATCCACCAGACAGGAACCGAGGACGCGATTGGCCTCGCCCGCTACGCAAGCGGGCTGGTGGAACGCTCCCAGGCCCCGCACAAGCCGATCGAACTCGCGATGAGCTGCTGCCGCGGAGCCTGGTCGAAGAAGCTGGCTAACGGGTCAGCCTAGCCACGCGGACAACCATGTTGGTGCCGTACGGATAGCCGGTTGGGTGGAGCGTGAGGCTGTCGCCCTCCTGCTCCAGCTTGAGCTCCTGGCCGGTGTCTAGCCACTTTGCACTCTTCCACTCGCCCGGTACTTTTGTGAACTTGCGGGCGGCGGTTCCGCGCACAGCTGGGCCGTGGGCATACGTGCTGGCGGTGGCTGAAATCTGAGTGATGAACAGATAGAGCTCATCCTGCAGCATCAGGCCGAAGTCGCCGTCTTCACCGAGCACGCCCGGCTTGCCTTCATAGATGAGGGCGCCATGGTGGCGAATCCAGTCACCAACTCGTGCGAATGAAGCGGACTCGTACTCCGGCAGCTTGCCGTGAATCTCTGGCCCCAGGTTCATCAGCAGGTTCGCACCAGCTCTTCTTGAGGCGCAGAGTTCTTCGATCACGTGTGCGGGGGAGAGGTAGTTGAAGTCCTTATCCGCACGGCCCCAATGGAAGTTCATCGTGTGGCACATCTCGCCGGTGATGTACTTCTTGTGTTTGGAGCGATCCATCGGCTCAGGCCGGCCACGTTCGTAGGTGACCGAGTCGATCTCTTCGTGCTCCAAGACCCCGTAGGCACCGATGCCGGTGTTGTTGATGATCATTGCCTCGGGCTGGTGCTCTCGCACAATTCCGTAGAGGCGGTCGAGCTTCCAGTCGGCCTCCTTCTTGGCCCAGTTGCCGTCGAACCAGAAGCCGCCAATTTCGCCGTAGCTCTTGCAGACGAGCTCAACCGACTCATGGAGATAGTCGAGGTAGGCGTCAAAGTCGTCGTTGAATCGCTTGTCGTTCCAATCGAGGGTCGTGTGGTAGAGCATCGGCACGATGCCCTCGTCTCTGAGCGCTGTTGTGTACTCGGCGATGAGGTCGCGTCCCCGGGCTGGCGTGTTGGTGATGTCGAGATCGCTCAGGCCTTTGGTATCGTACAGGCTGAAGCCTTCGTGGTGCCGCGCGGTGAGCGTGCAGTACTTCATGCCGGCCCGCTTGGCTAGCCTGGCAATCGACTTGGCATCGAAGTCCTCTGCAGTGAAGGTCGACATGAGCTTGAGGTACTCGTCGCGAGGGATGCCGTGCATGGTCTCGACCCACTCGCCCTTCGCCATCTGCGAATAGAGCCCCCAGTGGATGAACATGCCGAAGGCGAGCTTTTCAAATCGGGCCACGCGGGGCTCAGGCTTCGGCCCCTGATCCTGCTCGACCATCTCCCAGTTGGCGTTCAGCGGCATTCCAGCCGCTGCGCCCGCTGCGGCGGCACCCTTCAAAACGTCTCTTCGTGACAGCTCTTTATCCACATGAGCGTTTTACCGGATGGACCTTCGATAGATCAGATTCACGGCTGCAATGATGCGGGTTTACCTGCTCAATTTCGCCACGCGCACGACCATGTTGGTGCCGTAAGGATAGTCAGTCGCATGGAGCGTGAGGCTCTCACTATCCTGCTCCAGTTTGAGATCCTCACCACTGTCCATCCACTCAGCGCTGGACCATGTGCCTGGCACCTTAGTGAACTTGCGCGGGCCAGGGCCGCGCACCTTCGGGCCGTGTGCATACGTGCTGGCTGTGGCGGAGATTTGAGTCACGAACAGATAGAGCTCGTCATCCAGCATCAAGCCAGAATCGCCGTCTTCGCCTAGGATTCCCGGCTTGCCCCGATAAATGAGATCACCATGAGCACGAATCCAATCGCCGACTCTCGCTGCGAGCGCAGATTCGTAATCGGGGAGCCTGCCGTGGTGCTCTGGCGCAAGGTTCAGCAGCAGATTTGCCCCGGCCCGCCGAGAGGCACAAAGCTCTTCGATCACATGGGCAGGGGAGAGGTAGTTGAAGTCCCTCTCAGCATTTCCCCAGTGGAAATTCAGCGTATGGCACATCTCGCCGGTGATGTACTTCTTATGGTTCGTGCGGTCGAGCGGTTCGGGCCGTCCGCGCTCATACGTTACGGAGTCGATCTCCGGGTGCTCCACCTCGCCCATGGCGCTGATTCCGGTGTTGTTGATGATCATCGCCTCCGGCTGATGCTCGCGGATGATTCCGTAGAGCCGGTCGAGCTTCCAGTCGGCATCTGGCTTCGCCCAGTTGCCGTCAAACCAGAAGCCGCCGACTTCGCCGTAATTCCTGCAGAGCAGCTCGATGCATGCGTGCAGGTAGTCAAGGTAGGCGTTGAAGTCCGCCTTGAAGCGCTCGTCGTTCCAGTCGAGCGTCGTGTGGTAGATCATCGGCACGATTCCCTCATCGCGCAGCGTCGATGTGTACTCCGCGATGAGATCACGCCCCTTCGCTGGCGTATTTGTGATGTCTAGCTTGGAGAGCCCACGAGTGTCGTAGAGGCTGAACCCGTCGTGATGCCGGGCTGTGAGCGTGACGTACTTCATCCCCGCACGCTTTGCCACCCTCGCGATCTCCTTCGCGTCGAAGTCCTCGGCCGTGAAGGTGTTCATCAGTTTGAGGTATTCGTTCTTGGGGATCTTGTGCATCGTCTCGACCCACTCACCCTGGGCCATCTGCGAGTACAGCCCCCAGACGTAGAACATGCCGTAGGCGAGCTCCTCAAACTTGCGGACTCGGGTGGACGGCTTCGGCCCCTGATCTTGCGCGGCCTCTTCCCAGCGGGCATTGACAGGCAGGCCCGCGGCCACTCCTGCCGCTGCCGCACCCTTCAAAATGTCTCTTCGCGACACCTTCATATCACCTTAATCAACTTACCGGATGGGCGCTCGCTTGCGTGAACTTGACAGAAGAAACACTGATTATCATTGCGCTGCCAGGATCGCGATCCCTGCGTGTGGCGTATGATTGAGGAGCGGAAAAGATGGCGGACGAAAAGACGTATTGCTATAAGCACAAGAACGAAGAGACGGCGCTCCAATGTGGCAGATGTGAAAGGTACATCTGCCA
>JALGYA010000238.1 GCA_029824475.1 Fimbriimonadia bacterium
CGTGGCCCAGCTCGTGGGCCAGCGTCATGACGTCGGACAGCTTGTCCATGTATGACATCAGGATCACCGGGTGAGTGTCGGGAGTGTTGTAGGAGCAGAATGCGCCGCCTGTTTTGCCTTCTCTCGGCTCTGCATCGATCCAGCTGTTGTCGAAGAACTCTTCGGCGCCATCGGCGAGCTCCTTGCTGAACGCTCCGAACGCGTCGAGCACGATCTCTTTGCCTGTGGCGTAATCGGCCTTTGCTGTTGCATCAAAAAGCGGCGCGTATCGGTCGACGTGAGTCAGCTCGTCCAGGCCGAGGATCGACTTCTTCACCTTGTAGTACCGGGCGACCATGTCGCTCTGCTCGCGGCAGAGGTCCATCACGATATCGACCGTCGACTGGTCCAGTTCGTTGGACAGGTGGCGCGACTGCTCGGGAGTCTCGAAGCTGCGCAGCCGATCCTTCATTGACTTGTCGGCAAGGATCGTGTTGTAGATGAAGACGATCACTTTTTCGAGCTTCTCGATGCCCTCGGTGAAGCAGTCTGCGGCGGCTTGGCGCTCCGCTCTGGTCTCTGCTCGGAAACGGGTGAGGACCTGCTCCATCGTCTCGATGGACTCCTCTTTTGTTTCCGGGTTTACGTAGTTGAACTTCTGCGCGCTGAGGACCTCGTCGTGGAGTCGCGTCCAGGCTCGGATGCCGGTGTTGGCGGTCTCTTCAAGCAGCACTTCTTTCTCTTCGGTCAGGGTGTGCTTGGCATAGACACGCTCAAGGGTGACGTAGTGCTTGTAGTTGGCGAGGGCCGGGTCGGCGAGGCAGGCGTCGATCCACTCTTGAGGGGCAGCCTGCAGTTCCAGCTCAAAGAACATCATCTTGATCCGCAGCGCGGAGGACTTCTCCATCTGCGCCTGCATAAACGCTCCTGTTTCTGGGTTGGATGCATCTGCGGCGAAGAGCAGGTGCGCGTATGTGGGGGCCTTGACAGCCTGCGTCGAGATCTCTTCCAGCTCGGTGATCGCCTTCGACAGGTCTGCTGGGGATAGCTCTCCAGTTTCGACCTTGCCACGGTAGGTGGAAGCGAACTTGTCGGCGGCAGAGTCTGCTGCCGCCCAGGCGGCGTCGATCTTCGGGTCAGTGGTGGATGAGTAGAGGGCAGAGAGATCCCACTGAACGCCGGCTGCGCTCGACTGGCTGGATGACATGGAATCGATTATGCGCGAAGACGCTCCAGGATCATTCGCCCTCGGGAATCCGGTAGCCGAACGCCACACCCTGGCTGAACTCCGGGCCGGGCTTCGTCGTGTAGCCCAATGGCGAATCCGGCCCGACTCGCCCATCCTCATAGCCCCAGGCACCCGTCTCAAGCCCGGGGGAGTAAAGCACGAAGCCGTACTCGGTCTTGGCGTAGGTCAGCTTGTCTCCTTCAATCAGTGGGTGCGGCGTGCGCAGCGACTCCGGCAGCTCGTCCGGAAGGTCTTCGTACTCTGGGTAGGCAGTGACAATCTTGGCCACAGCAGGAATGAAGGCACGCTCCAGAGGGGCCAGCCGCATGTCTATCGATAAGCGTTCATATAGCTGAACGCTGTCTAAGGAGAGCGCATAAGACAAATCGGTCCTCGATGCTAGGTCCCGCTCGATCTTCCTTAGAGCCTCGGCCCACTCAGCCCATCCCAATGGATCGGCCTGCGACGCCTCGTGGAATTCCAGCAGCAATTCGATGTCCCTTGCCTCCAGCGCATCTGCCGTTCTGGGGCCAACTCGCCGAACGGCGTACGTCATCCGAAGGTTCAAGTCGTGCATGAATGCTTCCCATCCGTTCAACGAATAGTGGGCCAGAGCAGGACCTGACAGGATCCCAAGACGTGAGTCGATAACTTGATTGAGCTCCTTCTCGCTTCGTCGCCTGTTATCGTCATGGTATTTGCGGCTCGTCCGGTACTCGCCTTCGATCATCTCAGGCACGAGGATCAAAGGAGGCATTCCGGTCACAAGATCGACAGCGACCGCAACCACTTCTGGCTCAGTCCGGTGGTTGGCTATCACAAGACCCGCGTTGAACGTGACCAATACGTCGGCTAAGCGATACGCGAGCTGGCTAGACACGTCCGTTTCTTCACAGATAGCCGCAGCACCCTCCTGGCAAAGCTCAGCAACATGGCGCATTGTCTCGACATCACCCTCGACAGCTGCCGCCCTGAATGGTGTCATCAGTCCTTGAATGATCCACACTGGGTCGAGAAGTCTCCCGATTTCGTCTGTTGAAGGATCGTGGAGGACCCGTAAGCCAGGGAGAGTCTTCGCCACGTCGTCTATCCAAGCCTGATTCTCGGCGACTACAGAGATAAGTTCCTCATCGGTGCCAGTACCTTGATCACCATACTCCGCGAACTTCTCCGGCACCGTGTCAGCCAGCCTCTGCCACTCAGCCAAGTGATCGACAAGCTCGACGCCACGCAGCTCTCTGTACTCCTCCCACGTCCTTGGGCCGAAGACGCTGATCGCCTCTTGACGCATCTGAGGGAGGGTCTTAGCGGCGCGGGTGAACTGAGGATTCTCTCCAAAGATAAACCAGACAACAAGACCGGCCAATAAGCCGACGACTCCTGTGAGGATCCATATAGTCTTGCCCTTCATCTCTATCTCTCCACACCCATCATATCAGACGGGCCAGCTTCATCAGTCATAAAGAAACCGAGTCGCGAACGCCCGCTCCAGGGCCGGCAGAGCCGCAACCGTCTTGATCCCACAAAGCACAAAGGACCGCTGAACCAAGCCTGGTGCAGACAGAAGACGGCGCATCTGCTCCGCCCCGGCGATGATCCGCCTGCTGCCGGCAAGCCTCGCCTGCGTGTATCCGTCCAAACCTCCCTCGGCAAACCGCGCGGCGAGGTCGGCTGCATCGGCGATGCCGAGGTTCATGCCGCGGCCGCCGGTCGGAGAGTGGCTGTGGGCCGAGTCACCAGCCAAGAACACCCGGCCGCGGCTGTATTCTTCGACCTGGAAGATCAGGATTCGGAACAGCCCTTCCCTGCGCACGCTCGATATCTCAAGTTCGAGCGGCAGCGCGGCCAAGGCATCCGGCCTGTTGGAAAGCACCCGCAGCCGATCGCCGCCCAGCGGGATCACCACCACCGTTCCGCCGCCCGGCAGCAGGCACAGAGTGGCGGCCTCAGGATGCCTCCAGCCTTCGGATTCAACGTCTGCGGTCGACCAGTCCCCGGGGAGCTCCCTCTGATCGCATTCGATGCCGACGGCTTCGCGCACCGTGCTTCGAGTGCCATCCGCTCCCACCAGGTAGTCACAGGAGATATCCACTCCGTCAGCGGTCTCGGCAATAACCTGCTTGGAGTCTTGGCGAACTCCGGTGAGCTCACGCCCGTAGCTAATCACGCCGCCCAGACCCACAAACACGTCTCGAAGAATCGCCTCGGTCCGATCCTGCGGGAGGCCGAGCATGTAATTGTGGCCATACCGCATCGGCGCTGCGGTGAGAGGAATAGTCGCCCACGGCTCACTACCACGGTAGAAGTGAACACGCTTGAACTTCACGCCCTCTGCCAGCAGCCTTTTGGTGACGCCGGAAGGAGTGAGGATTTCCAGGCTGCGCGGGTTGATTCCGATGGCGCGAGATTCAGTCGAAACCTCGTCACGCCGCTCAACAACCTCAGCCTGAATGCCCCGTCTGGCGAGCTCAATCCCGGTCGTCAGCCCCGTCGGCCCAGCTCCTGCGATGAGAACTTTCACTGGTCTTTAACTCACCTAGAGACTATTCTAGCTCCGCCCATCGGCTAGCAGTTCGAAGGCTTTAGGCATGTCATCTCAGACCTTGCTGAACAGCTCCGTCGCACCATCTTTCAAGCTGAAAACGGTCTCCCGATCTCTCCAAAACAGACCACCCTCGACAATCTCCATCCGGTGAGTGCCGGAATCGAACATCTCCTCCAAAGCCTCTAGGGGGCCGTAGGTGTCGTGCATCGTGGGCATCACCTGATGTTCATTCAGATTGGTGCGGTTGAGGGTCACGACGACTGACTCCCCGTCAACGGTCCAGAGGCCCTTTGCATCGGGATACTTTGCGTCATCAACACGATCGACCAGGTACGCCTCCTCGAAGCAGTCAACCGTGCCATCTGCACAAAAAAGCAGATAGTAGGCCTGATATGCAGTACCGCATTCCC
>JALGYA010000033.1 GCA_029824475.1 Fimbriimonadia bacterium
AGAATCTGAGGCGTCGCAGACAATGGCTGCGACGGATACCCCCGATGTTATTCTGACAGGGATCTGGCTCTACGTGGTCGTGCTCGATAGAAGCCACACGGTCAGCCAGTCGATTCACACGCCAATCGGATCTTGGTGGCACGCCATCATGCACCGCCGAGAGGGTGATTTCTGGAACTCAAAGTACTGGTATCGCCATGTTGGGCGGGACACCCTCGCAATGAAAGAGGGCTTCGACCCGTTTGAATTTGTAGACCGCGTTGAGCGCGACGGCGGGCAAAACTCGCCGGCGTTGGTTGACTTGCAGCGGTCCGAATGGCAGTTCTTGATGAGCCACTCTCTCCGAAGCCTAGAATGAGCCTCCCCAGCAGCATCCGATGCCAGTTCCCGGCACTTCAGCAGGAAGTGAACGGCCGGCCGCTCGTCTATCTCGATTCTGCGGCGACATCGCAGAAGCCGCAGAGGGTCATCGACGCAGTTTCAAACTTCTATGAAACGAGCTGTGCGAACGTTAATCGCGGAGCCTACGAGCTCGGTCGACGTTCCACTAACCTGTATGAAGGAGCCAGAACTCTGCTCCAAGAGTTCATTGGTGCGGAGCATTCGGAAGAGATCATCTTCACCAAAGGCTGCACTGAGGCGATCAACTTGGCCGCCAACTCGTGGTCGGCGGAATACCTCGAGTACGAGGACGTCATTCTCGTCTCTGAAATGGAGCACCACGCGAACATCGTTCCGTGGCAGATGGCTGCGGAGAGGCATGGTGCCAGGGTCATCCCGATCCCGGTCACTTTCGACTGTGAGATTGACTTGGATCAGTTTGAATCTCTCCTGAGGGAGGAGCCGGTGAAGATGGTTGCCGTCAAGCACATCTGCAACGCGACCGGAACGATCAACCCGATAGAGCAGATCGCCACAATGGCCAAGGAGGCAGGATCGGCTGTGATGATAGATGGTGCGCAGGGCCTGGCTCATCAGAGGGTCTCTGTCAAGGATCTGCCGATCGATTTTTATGCCATGGCGTCGCACAAGGCGTACGGCCCGATGGGGATCGGCGCGCTTTATGGCAAGAGAGAAGTTTTGAGAGAGCTGCCGCCGTACCAAGGCGGCGGCGACATGATTCGGGCTGTCTCGTTTGAGGACACAACCTATCGCAAGCCCCCAGGCAGATTTGAGGCTGGAACACAGAATCCGGCCGATGCAGCCGGATTCGCGGAAGCGCTTCGGTTCATCAGTGAAGTCGGCGTAGAGGCCCTCCACCAGCACGAGACGGAGATTCGAATAGCTGCCGAAAAGATGCTGCAGGACGCCGGAGCTGACATCGTAGGCAGCCCGAAAGAGAAGGCCGGGATCATCTCATTTGTGCTTCCAAGGATTCATCCGCACGATTTCAGCACGTTTTCTGACCAGCTTGGTGCCGCAATTCGAACGGGACACCACTGCTGCATGCCGTTGATGAGCAGCTTGGGCCTGCCAGGCACAGCGAGAGTTTCGCTGGCTGCGTACAATAGCATTGAAGACTTAAATGTCCTCATTGAGGCTATCGAGTCCGCTCGAAGGATTTTTGCCTGATGCTTCAAGAGCTTTACCAGGAGGTCATCCTCGACCACAGCAAGTCGCCCCGCAATAGCGGAGTTATTGACGAGCCGTCACACCAGGCCGAGGGATTCAACCCGTTTTGCGGCGATCAAGTCAAAGTGATGCTGATCGTGGATGAAGGCCTCATCCAAGAGATCCGCTTCTCAGGACAGGGCTGTGCAATATCACAGGCAAGCGCTTCAATGATGACTCAGGCCGTCAAAGGCCACACGGTAGCCGAAGCGAGAGATATCTTCAAGACCTTCCACAAGGCTGTAACCGAGGACGACGAACCTGACATCGACGTTCTGAACGAGCTTGCGAGCCTCTGCGGCGTGAAGGCCTATCCCAGCCGTATCAAGTGCGCGACGCTCGCTTGGCACGCGATGGAGGAGGCACTCGAGAACCATGCCTGAGAAGATCGAAAAAGAGAAGAAAATCCTCAATTCAATCGAGATGTCGCTGCTCGAAGGCGAGGTCATTGAAGCGATCCGAACGGTCTATGACCCGGAGCTTCCGGTCAATGTCTATGATTTGGGATTGATTTACGAGGTCAATGTCAAAGAAGACGCCTCTGTGCACATCGTGATGACACTCACCTCACCAGCCTGTCCGGTTGCAGGAATTTTGCCAGGAGAAGTTGAAATGGCCGCAGGAACGGCCGCCGGAGTCGAGTCAACATCGCTCGATCTCGTATGGGAGCCTCCGTTCACTATCGACAGGATCCCAGAGCATGTCCGGCTTGAACTTGGACTGATGTAAACGAAAGAGAATCAAATGAAATTCAGCGCCCAGGAAGAATACGGTCTCAGATGCCTCCTTGCGGTGGCAGCAGTCGGAGAGAGTGGATCTCTCACAATTCCTGAAATCTCAAAAGCCGAGGGCCTTTCCCCGTCTCACGCGGCAAAGCTTCTGTCGGTGCTTCGGAAGGCAGGCTTCGTCGATTCAACTCGAGGTCAAGCTGGAGGGTATTCGCTTTCTCGGGACCCCGGCAAAATCGTGCTCAAAGATGTTCTCGAAGCACTTGGAGGCCGGCTCTACGCGGATAAGTTCTGCGACAGATACTCGCTGCCGTCCGGCGATTGTGTCCACGATCTTGAGTGCCAAGTGAGGCCCCTGTGGGCATCGATCCAGGCCGCCGTCGACGACGTCGTCAGCCGGATTACGCTCCTGGATCTGATCGAAAGACGAGTTCCTGAGCCGGCGCAGACAATCTCGTTGTCGGCATCCAGAGGAGGACGCGACAGTATTGCAGGCTAGCCCCGACTTTCCCGTCCAGATCATGGACGAAGCCAAGCATCAGATCGAGATGCTCCTGGAGCGAAAAGGAGGCGCCGAGTCTTTCCTGAGAATCGGCGTTAAGGGCGGCGGCTGTTCCGGGCTTGAATACGTGATGCGGCTTGATGAGAAAATGCGGCCCTACGATCTCACCTGGGAAGATGGGCCGGTCCGAGTTGTCTGTGATGCGAAGTCCGCCATGTACTTGAAGGGCTCCAAGCTCGTCTGGACAGGCAACCTGATCGGAGGAGGCTTCTCCTTTGACAATCCTAACGCAGATCGATCCTGCGGCTGTGGCACGAGCTTCATGCCGCGAAAGACCGGCTAACGGCTGAAGAGGACCACTTCTAGTGGTTCGCCCAGCTTTGCGAATACCGCTGCGTGTTCGCCTTCTCGCACTTCGTTTGCACCCACCCTGCGCATCTCAGATCGTGAAACCCTCTTGAACACGGCGTCGCCGTCCATGAGCACCATCTGAAAGCCGCCATTTCTCGTGATCGTCACCTGATCATCAGATGACTGCGATACGACTCCATCGGTTCGGGCACCCATGCTGGCCGCATTCATGTCGGGCAGTGGATTGCGCTTAGTCACTCTAACGGGGCTGACGCCGTCCTGAGCAGCCTTGAGCGAAGGGAAGGCATTGAAAACTGAATTGCTCGACGTATGCCAGAGCTCGAAGTGGAGATGCGGTCCGGTCGACTCAGCGTTGCCGCTGTCGCCCACGTATCCAACCAGGTCTCCGGCGTTGACTCTGCTGCCATCTTTCAGCCCAGGAGCGTAGGCCTGCAGTCGGCTCCCCCGGCCATTATCCGTGCCAGGAGTATCGTTGTTCATGTGCATGTAGCGCGCATGCCAACCGGAGTCACCCTTTAACAGAAGCATGTTGTGAGCGTATCGCTTACCGGTCCATTTGAAGTGAACTGTGCCATCGAACGCCGCGACCAGCGGGGTCATTTTTGCAGCCATCACGTCCTGCCCGTGGTGTCGTCGCTTGCCGCCTCCTCGCGGAGCGAGGAACGTATCGGAGTAGCGATTCTTCCCTTCGACTGGGAAGGTCATCGGCAGTGTGTACGGGTGTTTGCTCACCCTGTCCGACGCAATAGAAAACTTGCTGGGCAGGGGCGGAGCGACCGGATTATTGAGTTCTACGACCACCGATGCGGCCCGGAACGGAGCGTCCACCGAGAGCTGGTCATTGTGCACGAAGGCGGAGACTTCATCGCCTTCACTTATGTCTTCGAGGCCGAGCCATCCGCCGTCTTCTGAGCCACGGCGAATAGAGCCGTGCCGCGGAATTGAGATCGCGAAGACCTTCGGTTCGCCATAGAAGTTCTCGCTGCCATCAGAGTCAACAGTCGTCTCAGCACTGACAAGAAGCAGACGCGATTCGGCCTTGATCTCCATTGCCGTGCCCACAACGAGACGCTCGCCTGGGCGAGGGATCGTTGATGAGACGATAGACGCAGCCGCGATGAGTGTGGTCATAGCCTGAGACTCCTGACCTGTTTCTTCCATGATTTGGGACGTGAGCTGCTGCATTCCTGCGTCTGTCTGCAGCTAATTCTCGTCCATTCACTTGGAATGCCCAGAATCCTGACGGCGGGATACGGAAAAGACGACTTTGAAGGTTTGGCAGTGAGGCTGGCCAAGTGCAACGTGGATCGCATCATCGACGTGCGATCAAACCCGTTTTCGAAGCACCAGGAAGACTTCCGAAGGCCAAGAATTGACCATCTCTGCCAGAAGATCGGCCTCAAATACACCTATTTAGGGCATCAGTTGGGCGGGAAGCCCTCCAAAGAGGAGCTTCAGACAGAAGGCCGCCCGGACTTCGAGAAAATCAAGCTCGACCCAGATTTTCGATCAGGCCTGGCCCAGGTAATCGAATGGGCGAAGAACGACCGAGTCTGTCTGCTCTGTGGCTGTGAGCGGCCGATGCAGTGCCACAGAGGCACTCTGCTTGCACCGGAACTCATTGATCGGGGATGCAATGTCGTGCATATCGATGACGAAGGCAGAATGCACAGCCAGGAGAACGCCGAAGAGAATGAGCACGGCGGCCAGATGGATCTGTTCGGCGGCTAGTCGCCGCTTGTGAACTGCTTGTAGGCTGCCATCACCTTGCGAATGTGATTCTGTGTCTCCTTGAAGGGAGGCACGCCGCCATGCTTGCTGACGTTCCCAGAACCTGCGTTGTAAGCGGCCAGCGCCAGCACCAAGCCCTGATAAGGATCGCCAGTCTTCTTGGTGTACTTATCGATGTGCTTCCGGATCAGCTTGACCGTGCCAAAGAGGTTTTCTTCGGTGTTGTAGGCGTTGCTGACACCGAGCCCCTTCGCAGTGCTCGGCATCAGCTGGCCTAGCCCCTGCGCTCCCACATGGCTGCGGGCATAGGGGTCGAATCCGCTTTCAACCATGACTAGCGCCATAATCAGCCTGGCGTCCACCCCGTAATGGGCGCTGTAGGCAAGAATGGTCTCTGCTATCGCTGTCGCATCGGCAGCGCTGAGCCGCTTGTTGCGGTTCATGATGAAGTCACGATATTCGGGGACGACTGCCAGCACGCCGGGCGAGAGCCTCTTGGCTGTGTCTCCAATCGCGCCAGTCAAAGGCTTCAAGCCTGACGTCGCAGTTGTCCTTGAGCCGCCTCGCGAAGTGGTTGGTGTAGTCCTTCGCTTTTGGGTCTGCTGGATTTTTGCCGCTTGAATCTGCTCCCATCGGCGCATTTCACGCTCAGAAGCAGCGCCGATTAGGTCGGCTTTGATCATGCCGTTTTCAGTTGGACGGGATGCTGCGATGAGCATCCTAACGGAGCCGCCATCGAGCCAGTCCGGTGCTGACTGAGCTTTGACGTAGAGCTCGTTGCCGCCCGTATTGCTCAGGATCAGGAGAGTGGAGCCGCCGCTGCCCACACGGCCTTTGACGATCCCCATGACTTCGATTGTTCGCTCACCGACGAATGTCTCAAGGGCTGCAACACCTGCAGGCTGTGAGATTCCGTGGCTTTTTCGGAGAGCGAGGTAGTCATCGAATGACTGGGCCTGCACCAGCACAGGTGCGGCCATCAGTAGAGCGAATCCAGCCTTGAGGGTTCTCATAAGCTTGGTTCTGGCGGACAGACCGGGATTCGAACCCGGGAGGGGGCGTTCACCCCCAACCCGCTTAGCAGGCGGGCGCCTTAAGCCACTCGGCCATCTGTCCGTGGAATCGTAATATACCATTTTCGGGTTCCGGGCCCTGTCTTTTGAGGCCAAGCGGGGACCTTCGATTCTTGGCAGAGTCCGAGCTGCTTGGTGCAGACTATGCACATGCGGTCAAGCAGCCGGCTGCGCCCTCGCAGGCGAATGTACCACGGGCCGAAATTGAGTCGGTCTTGCAGGCTGCTGCTTTGGCTTTGTGGCGCTGCGCTGTTGGGGGTGTTTCTTGCCGGCAGTGCAGGAGTGGATACGACCGCGCTGGTCAGTTGGATCTACCCGCCACTGGCGCTGTTGACGATCTGGGCATCGATTCGCCCGTTTGGCGACGAGCTCACCAGCTCAGATGCTTGGAGAATGGGACTCTGGATTCTGCTCTTTGGCCTGATTTTGTGGCTGGTGAACGGAATGTATGACCTGCCGTTTTGGGGGCTTGAGCTGGGCCGAGGCTGGCTCCCCGGCCTGAGGCTGGGCCAGGATGGATGGCTTCCCGTGGCAATGCCGCTCATGTGGGCGGCCCTCGTAGTCTCGGGCACCATGACCTGTCGGCGGTGGATTGGCGGCTGGTCGTCTTCGCTCTGCGCGGGAATCCTTTGTGGGGCCGTGTTTATGGCCGCCTCACCTTCTGCACTCCGCTTAGGATGGTGGAGCTGGCAGTTCAAAGGGCTCGGCACCGGCCCGATCGCTGCCGTGCCGCCAATCGCTTGGGTGATATCGATCTCTCTGGGTGGTCTGCTGCTCGCTAGGGAACTGAAAGGGCGTCACATAGACCGTGCCGAACCAGGCTTAGCCTTCCTCGCGCATGCGGTTCTGCTGATCGCTTTAGGCTGGGTTGCTGGCTGATTTCGGGCACAAAAAAGCCCACCTGGCAACGCCAGATGGGCTTTCTATTCAGAGCCGCTACTGACTCTTCAGCTTCTTCAGAAGCGTCGCTTCATCTCGGGAGCTCAATCTAGGAGCTGCCTTCTTGACCATTTTCATGAAGTAGGCGATCTCTTCATCCTTCATCGGGTGGCCGATATTGCCGCCTTTGTTTTCGCCCTTCGCGGGTCGGATTGAAGTGATCAGGACTTTGCCGTTCTTGTCAAGGAACCCGTAGAACGGGAGACCAGCTGAATCACCCTTCATCGTCTTGAGCCACTTGTCGCCGCCGGGAGTCTCAAGCTCCTTGTTCTTGGGCGTCTCTTTGACGATCATTTTGATGGTGACGAAGTGCTTGTCAAAGATCGGTTTGACTTCTTTCTGCGCGATAAACTTATCGAGCCTTTTGCACCAGCCTCACCAGGAGGCGTCGTACTTGACGAAAATGCTCTTGTTCTGCTTGGCAGCAACGGCTTTTGCTTGATTGATCATCTCATCAGCGGTGGCTTTTTCGGAAGCCATCGCCGGGATCGCCGCTGCGGCAAGCACTACACAGAGCAGATGCTTAATTCGCATGACCCTATTATGAGTTAATCCCCAGTTCTTCTCTGAGGATTTGAAAGAAGCGGTCTCTGGCGTGCTTCTCTTTCCATGGGCTGTGGCCACACTTATCGAGGAGAATGAACCTGAAGTCCTGGACCACTCGGCTGAGTGGCCCCTCAATAGACTCTGCAGGATGAGGATCGTGGCTGCCGTGAATGGCCAGGACTGGGCACTCGATCTTCCTGGCAAGCCTGACAAGTTCGCCCGACGCACGGATCTCTCGAGCCTGAGCCCACACTAGGCGATTCTGCTCTGCATTTGCTTCAACTTTGTCGTCTTTGCTCGGCAGGGGCTTGTAGTCGTCGCTTTTGTCGAGGAGCTCGAGCATTCTCGATAGCTGCCTCTTGTCTCCTCTCTTCCATGCTGCCTGAGCCGCTAGGAACTCCTGCTGCTCTCTCGGAGTGAGGCGCGACATTCGCTCCCTCTTCACCGTGTTTTCGTGGCCATCAAACATGCCGCTGCCGACGAGAATCAGGCTGCTCACAAGTTCTGGATGCCGAGCGGTGAAGATGACCCCAAACATCGCTCCCCAGGAGTGGCCGATGAGCGTCACTGGCTTCTTAGCCTCTTTCTCTAGTGTGAGCTTTAGCTCTTCCACCAGCTCGTCGATGGTCTTCTTCGTCTGGATCGGTTCAAGCACACCGACCTGATCCTTGAGGCCATCGATAATTCCCTTAACAGAGCCCGGTGCACCTGGCCCGCCATGGAGCGCAGCTGCTCGATAGGGCGCGCTTCCGTGTTTGTGACAGACAAGTTCACACATCTGCGCCATCTTACATGAATCCCCTGGCCCATGCACTGCATCCAGATTCCCTGCCCAGCGGTAACCTCAATTAGAATGAGCAGCGTTGCTTACCCCTCCTCGGATGAGGCTGTCGTTCTCCCGAGGAATACGAACCAGGCGAGGGGAATCGCCCAATTCGCCATAGACTACATGGCCGGAAGCCTCGGATCTGGTCCGAGCCAAGCGGTTCTTGATCGCACCCTCCTTTTCCATACAGATGCCCTGCTTTGTGGCGCGTCTGCTCTGGCGTTAGGCACGAATGCGCCCACTATTCTGAACCAGGAGGCCCTCGCCTATTCCGATCCGGACGGCGCAACAGTTTTCGGGAGTGAAGTGCGCTGTAAGGCTGAAAAAGCGATAGCCGCCAACTCCGCGGCTGTCCGTGAATGGGACAGCAACGGCACCAATTTCGGATTCAACCCCTCACTGGGTCACACAGCAGGTGAATTCGGCCACAACGACTTCTATCCGGTCGTGATCGCGGCATGCCAGCAGCAGGGGCTCGATGGTGCCACGGCTTTGAAGGCCATGGTGTTGGTTGACGAGATTCGGGGCCGCCTCGCTGAAGTCTTCAGCCTGAAATCCTACAAGATCGACCATGTCGTCCATGGAGCGATCGCATCTGCCGCAACCTACGGTGCGCTGATGGGAGCGTCGGCTGAGCAGATTGAGCACGCTATCGGCATGAGCGTGGCTCACTACATCCCCTGGCGGGCGATCCGAGCTGGGAAGCAGCTCTCTGACTCCAAAGGATCGAGTGCAGCCATCTCCACCGAGGCAGCGGTGCTCAGCATGAAGCGGGCGATGGCTGGTTTTGTCGGTCCGAAGGACATCTTCAGGAATCCGGAGTCAGTATTCCGGCAGTTTGAGCCAACAGATGGCGACAGCCCGTTTGATCTTGTCCTGCACCACAGCGGCGACGACTTTGCCGTGATGGGCATGCACTTCAAGCTGGGGCTCTATGAGCACCAATCAGCGGGAGCTTTGCAGGGCGTGATTGAGCTTCTGAAGTCCAATCCTGGTCTAGCTAAAGGCGGCGCAATCGACAAGATTGTTATCGCTGCCTACGAGCCAGCGTTTGGCATCATCGGAGACCCTGCTAAGCGGGACCCACAGACCCGGCAGTCTGCAGATCACTCGATGGTGTACATCGTCTCGACCCTGCTTCGAAAGGCGATCCATAAAGAAGAAAAGAGCCCAGGCTTCTTCAAATCGGCCTCGGTGGACGATATCTGGCAGGCGCTCATGCTTTCGCCCTACGACTTCCACCACGATGCGATTCATCACGATGTGACGCGATCGCTCATGGCGAAAATCGAGTTCGAGCACGGCGGCCCAGAGTTCGACGCGAAGTATCCAGATGGGATTCCGACGTCAGTAGTGATTATCGCTGGTGGCGTGAAGCACGACTCCGGGCTGATCATGTATCCGGCTGGGCATGCTCGGAATTCCGACGCTGATCTCACAGCGATCCTTCGGCACAAGTTCAGGATGATGGGTGCGCTGTCACTGCCTGATGTGCACGATCCATCCGAGCTGGCTGATAGGCTGTCGAAGCTTCCAGAGATGTCGGCTGAGGATGTGTTGGGTCTGTACGACTTCGAGCTTGGTGCTAGGCCGGGCTACGAGTAGTCGGGCCAGCATTAAGTAACCTGCATGCATGCTCGACCCAAGAGTGACGAAGCTCGCTGAGCTTCTGGTCAACCATTCCACGCGCCTCTCGTCTGAGGACACCGTTCTGATCCACGCATTCGATATCCCGGATGAGGTCACAGCAGCGGTCGTGAAGGCGGCTCAGGAGGCTGGAGCGAAGGTGCACATCCGGCTTGAGTCGGAGACGGTAAGGCGTCAGATGCTGCTCGGGATGACCGACGAGAACATCACCTCGATCGCTAAATCTGAGGCATTCGAGATGGACCATATGACGGCTTACATAGCGCTTCGCGGCTTTGAGAATTCAGCCGGGCTGAGCGATGTTCCACAGGAGACGATGTCCTCTTGGCTGCGGCTCTACGGCAAGCCGGTCGGCACCGATCGCCGTGTCAAGAACACCAAATGGGTCGTCCTGCGCTGGCCCACGCCGAGCATGGCGCAGCTGGCAGGGAAGTCAACCCAGGAGTTCGAAGACTTCTACTTCAAGGTCTGCACCGCGGATTATGCCCGGATGCAGACGGCTGTCCAGCCGCTGCACGAGATGATGTCGAATGTGGACCAGGTCCACATCACTGGCCCGGGAACCGACCTAAAGTTCAGCCTCAAAGGCATCGGAGCCCGCGCAAGCTTCGGGCTGCGGAACATCCCCGATGGAGAGTGCTTCTCGGCCCCTGTGCGTGAGTCGATGAACGGCACGATCCAGTACAACACTGCCTCTTCTTATCAAGGAACTGAGTTCAAGGACATCCGATTCGTTGTGGAGGACGGCAAGATCATCGAGGCGACTGCGGCAGCCAACAACGACGAGCTGAACGCGATTCTGGACTCAGATGAGGGCGCCCGTTACTTCGGTGAATTCGCGCTCGGATTCAACCCACACATCCAGCATCCGATGCTCGACACGCTGTTCGACGAGAAGATTGGCGGCAGCTTCCACTTGACGCCGGGGCAGGCCTACGACCCGCCTGGCGGAAACGGAAATAAATCTGCAATCCACTGGGATATCGTCTGTATCCAGCGGCCTGAGTACGGCGGCGGAGAGATCTGGTTCGACGACCGTCTCATCCGTAAGGATGGGCAGTTTGTAGTTGACGAGCTGCTCGGCCTGAACCCCGAAAACTTGGCTTAGCGGCCTCTGCCTTTCCCGCGCCCTTTGCCTTTTGATTTGCCGGGCGCGGCCTTTGCTTTGCCTCTGGGCTTGCTCCACTTGTCAGGCTTGCCCAGGTTCTTTGTGTCCCAGCCCTGGCCAGCGGAGCGCTCCTTGAGGATCTCCTCAAACTTGTCTCGCTTACCGCCGGAAAGCACGCCAGCGATGACGATCTCCTCGATCGTCATTCCTCGGTCTTCGGCTCTCTTGATGTCGGGCATCGGCACGCCCTTCCTGTTGAGGCCAGAGTAGTAGAGCTGGCGGCCGAATCCACCGCTCTTGCGCATCTTGTTGAACTCGCCGGGGTGCATGCCAATCTTCTTGGCGATGACTCCCCATCCGTGCCCCTGGGCTCGCAAGGCCGCAATTTCGCTGGCGCTTTTCCCTGATTTGCGCTCAAGCGAAAAGATGTCCGCGTAGTCCCAATAGGGCGCTTCAAACCGTGCTGCCCGTGAAAGTAAGTACTTGGTGTCGAGATCGAGCGCCTCGCTCACGACCACAGCGACAGCGGCTTCACCTAGAGATATCTCCTTCTTGCCAAGAAGATCATTGAGGTGCGTGTCCTTCAGCTGAGCCAAGGAGGCAGCCGAGACCGCGGCAGCCAAGATCAACGAGCTGATTCGGAGAAGATTCATGCTCTTATTGTCGGCATTTTCGTCTTTTTCGCTCCCCCTGCAGGGGCGAACTCATGCAAAATTGCTGTGATGCTGAATCCCGATGAAGCGATGGAGAAGATTCAGGCGATGCTGACCGATTGGGCGTCTGCCGTGCCCCTGATGGTGCTGGGAGTGGTCGCCTTCGTCCTGATGATGGCGCTCAATCGCGCGATTGCGAACAGTGTCAGAAAAGGAGTTGAGAAGGGCACCGAAGATAAGGAGGCAGCCGACTCAATAGCTCGGCTGATCCGGCTGCTGCTCGGTGCCGTTGCGCTTCTCCTTTCAGCCAGCATCGCGTTCCCGTCCTTTTCTTTGGAGTCCGTTGCGGCCACGCTGGGGCTTAGCAGCATCGCGATTGGCTTTGCATTCAAAGACATCTTTGAGAACTTCTTGGCAGGAGTCTTCATTCTTCTGCGCAGGCCGTTCCACGTCGGCGATGAGGTGGAGGTGAAAGGGAAGGTGGGTGTCGTCAAGGCGATTGAGATGCGCTCAACGACGATTGAAGGCTACAACAAGGACATCTACGTGCTGCCCAACGCGTTCCTTTTCAAAGATGCTGTCCGCGTGATTACCGAGAACAGTGTGCGCCGGTTTTCTGCGGATCTGAGCGTTCCGGGAGGGTCGGAATTCGACCGTGTTGAGGCCGTGTTGGTATCTGCTATAGCAGGCGTGGAAGGCGCGCTCGCTGATCCGCCGCCTAAGGTCTATTGGAACACGCCTGGCGCTAAGATCGGCCTCACGGTGGACTGGTGGGTTGACTCAGAAAAAACGAGCCCCCGGCAGGTTCGGAGCGAAGTCGTCCAAAGCCTGCAGAGGGCTCTTGTGGCTGCGGAGCTGAGTTAGCTCTTTGAGATTGGTCTGGCGATAAATCGCCAAAGGGTTTTGGCCTCGTCAGACTCGACGAACATGACTCGATGCTTGCCGTAGGGCAGTGTGAAGTTCATGGCATACGGCTCGACCGTGAATTCGTCCTCGGTCTTGAACTCCCGAAACTTGGTCATCAATCTGACGCCTTGAGAGGACAGGAATGGTGTTGCATCCCACCCAAACGTCCGACCGATGCCACCAGCTCTCACGCTGAATGGACTCTTGTCCAGCGTCGTCACCCTTGGTGCGTTGACGAGCCGAGGCTGAGAGCGCCCCACAAGTTTGAGCCAGCCCTTGGCTTCGAGATCTTTGAAGAGAGACTCAGTCTCATCGATGTCTCCCCAAGTGATCGATTGTATGCCCTCGCCAAGCTCTTTCTTCTTGATCTTGTTGGGAAGGCTGAGCTGCGCTCCGCCCGTCCTGTACATCTCAATGCTGACAAAAACCCGGTCTGGCCCCTTTTGAACCTCGTCCTGCTGAACTCCCAACAGAACGGCTGATGCGACAAGTGTCGTAATCATAGGCTTCAGTATATCGAAGTTATGTGTAAACTCCGGCAATGATCTGTGCAGCTGCAGCCATGGCGCTCGCCGCCTTGCCGGCCAAGCCGATGAATGTCGTCTTTCTGCTTGCGGATGACTACGGCTGGGCAGATATGAGCCCGAACAATCCGAGGACGTTCTACGACACGCCTAGCCTGCAGCGGCTTGCCAGTGAGTCGATGAGGTTTACGGACGCGTACGCTGCCTGCCCCGTCTGCAGCCCGACGCGAAGCAGCATCATCACAGGCAAATACCCGGCCCGAACGAACAACACAGACTGGTTTGGTGCGCCCCAGCCGACCAACGTCGGAGGGCATAGGACGACACGAAACAAGCCGCTGCTGCCCGCACCGTATGAGCCGCAGGTGGCACTTGAAGAATTCACTTTGGCCGAGGCTCTTAAGGAGGCTGGGTACAGCACGTTCTTTGCCGGAAAGTGGCACATGGGCGGAGAAGGGTTCTTCCCCGAGGATCAAGGATTTGACATCAATATCGGCGGGCATCACAGAGGCAGCCCTCCCGGCGGCTACTTCGCTCCCTATACCAACCCCAAGCTGAAAAGCGGCCCCGACGGAGAACATCTAACCAAACGGTTGACAGACGAGACTGTAGCCTTTATGAGGTCTGCGGTGGAGTCTGAAAAGCCGTTCCTGGCTTATCTGTCGTACTACGCTGTGCACACACCGCTGCAGGGACGCCCAGACTTGGTGGAGAAGTACAAGAAGCGTCGCGAGGGCCTCAGTTTCCCAGGACCGAAGTTCATTCCAGAAGGGGAGCGGCAGGCCAGACAGGTTCAGGATCACGCTGTTTACGCGGCAATGGTCGAGGCGATGGACCAGAGTGTGGGTGAAGTGATGGATGCGCTCAAACAGCTCGGTGTTGCGGAGAACACGGCGGTCGTTTTCTTCTCCGATAACGGCGGCCTCTCTACTTCGGAGGGCTCACCGACTTCAAACCTGCCCTACCGTGCAGGCAAAGGCTGGCTCTACGAGGGCGGCATCCGCGAGCCTGCGCTCATCAAGTGGCCCGGCGTTGCCAAGGGCGGCTCAGTCAGTGAAGTCCCGCTCACGTCAACTGACTTCTATCCGACTATTCTGGACATCGCCGGCCTCGACCAGCGGCCGGGTCAGCATCTGGACGGGGTCAGCATGGCGTCCGTGCTGAAGGGCGGAGCGAAGCCGAATCGTGACGCTATCTTCTGGCACTACCCGCACTATGGAAATCAGGGATCAAGCCCCGGCAGCGCCGTACGCATGGGTGACTGGAAGCTGATTCGCTGGTTTGAAACAGGGAAGGAAGAGCTCTATAGCCTGGCTGATGATCCGGGCGAGCACAACGATCTGGCCAGGGCAAATCCCTACATGCGGTCCAGACTGTCCACGCGGCTCAGTGGCTGGATGCGGTCCGTAGACGCGAGGATGCCGAGCCCGAATCCCAACCGGCGCCAAGGCTAGCTATTCGAAGAACACAACCCAAGATCGGAAGTCTTCACTGAACTTGGTGAATCGGTGCTCCATCTTCTTCGGCACGAAGAGGATGGAGCCTGGCCCAAACTCAACGGTATCTCCGTCACGAGTGAACTCGCCCTTGCCCTTCTCGACAATGTAGATCTCATCAAGCTGATGGGGCGTCTGATTGTCCTTGCCCTTCGGAGCATAAAGCCCAACGCTGAGGCCAGGCACCGAGAACGGGCTGACATAGTTCTTGGTCTTGAGACCATCCTCGGTCGTCTTCATCGGAATGTGCCACGGTGACTGGCCTTCAGACATCAGAGCATTGAAATAGCCAACCGCTTCGGGATGGGAGGAAGGATCCGCGGCGAACTTGTCGCGGCACCCAGGGTTGCAGAACCCGACAACGTGCCCCTCAAACTCAGTCAACGAATCCGCCTCAACCGGCATTCCGGAAAAGGGGCAGTTGCGGTTGATGCTCTTTCTTGTGGCCATAGTCTATTTTGCATGACATTGATCATGAGTTCGGCAAAGCAGGAAGCGATAGAATGAGAGCATGCAGACTCCGTTCTCGTCCTGGCCTGAATCAGGCAGCCCAACGGGCTGGTTTGGTCTCAGCGAGATAGACGCGCTCAGCGAGTTCTATGCCGAGAATGGATGCGCTGTGGTGGAGGACTGTTTTTCGCCGGATGAGGTCGCAGCGATAAACAGCGAGGCAGCAGCGATCTGCAAGGGTGAACGGGGTGAGATAGGGGGTTCACAGCCGGTTCCCGGAGAGTCGGAGAGTGAGGCGCTTAGCCGTCACCTCTGCATCCATATGCCAAACAAGATTTCTGAGCCGATGCAGGCTCAATCATCGGACCCTCGGATAGCCAAGGTGTTGACAGCCGTGATCGGCCCCAATGTGAAGTGCATGCAGTCGATGCTCTTTATCAAGTCCGCCGGCAAGCCTGGTCAGGCATGGCATCAGGACGAGAGCTATATCCCAACCAGGGACCGCTCACTAACCGGCGCTTGGCTCGCGCTCGACGACGCGACGGTTGAAAACGGCTGCCTTTGGGTGATTCTTGGTTCCCAGCAGCCGGGGGTTATCTGGCCGATGAAGCCTCCGAGAGACGACCGGTTCGACTGCGCCTGGGAGTCGTATCGGTATCCCTATGACGAATCGCAGGCGATTCCGCTCGAGATGAAGGCTGGTTCGCTGGCCGTCTTCAACGGGTACCTGCTCCATCGATCACTCCCGAACAGATCCAAGGAAAAGTTCAGAAGAGCCCTCGTGACCCACTACATGAGCGCCGAGTCGCTGCTGCCGTGGATGCGCCCGAAAGAGGGCGAGAGCGTCGCCTCCTCAGATTTCCGGGATGTCTGGATGGTGGCAGGGGAAGACCCCTACGCCTTCAAAGGGACCGTCGATGTGCACAAAGCACACCTGCGGCCTGATGGAAAATCGGGCTGTGAGGACTGGGCTTAGCGGGGCAGAGCCGGATACATATCGCGGCTGAGACCTCGGATTTCAACGAGCCACTTGCCGTCTTTCTTGACCATGGGCAGGGCGTACTTCTCGTCCCAGCCGCCTCGGTCAACGTTCTGCCACAGCTTCATTTTCACGACCGACAGCTCAGGCGACGTGCGCACCTCAGTCGTGATTTCGTACTTGAACTGATAGTGAGGGGCAGCGACTTGTGTGGCGTATTCCCAGTCGGCAACGAGGTCTTCGCGCGACTTGCCTTCAATGTACGAGTAGTCGGCGAGGGCTTCCGCGTCTCCCTTAGCCATTGCAGACATAAAGCTGCCAGCAGCCTTAACCGGTGAGTCGCCTCCCATAAAAAAGAGGACGACGGCGGCTAGCATTCCCAAGCCGCCTACGGCTGCCATCCAGTGGATTTTTCCTGACTGCTTCATGTGTGCCTAGTTTATCCCGAGCCGGACTCCAGCATGCGACGAGTAAGGACCGTCGATTCAAGAGCGTCGATCTTCCAGCGATTCTGAGACTTAATAACCATGTAGATGCGCAGATGAGTTCCCGAGGTCTCGGTGAAATAGGACGCCACTACAATTGCCTGTTTTCCAACAGATTCAGATCTCACGTGAATAGTCGTTGCGCGGCTCATCTGCTCCTTGACATCATCGATGACCTGCTGCCTCATCCTTTCGGGATTTGCTTCAAGAAAAACCGTCGGAGCGAGATCGGGGTCCGTGGCGATGTACTCGTGGAGCCTGCGGACAGCACTTTCAGGGCCCT
>JALGYA010000034.1 GCA_029824475.1 Fimbriimonadia bacterium
GCTTGACGTACCGGTTGTGTGTCGTGATCAGCCAGATCACGATGATCAGGAAGGCGGCAATTGGAAAGTACATCATCGGGACAGATCTTCCTTGAGACAGTCTGGCAGACGTTCAAGAATATCTGTGAGGGACTTGTGCAAAAGACGCGCGTCGTAGGCATCCATCCAGCCGTGGCCAGGAGGCTCAGCCTGAATGATCGTCGAGCCCTTCATCTGGAGTATTCCGTGACAGTGCTCTGAACAGTGTCTCATCATCTCGTCCGAAAGCACCTGCTTTCTGAACTGATCACTACTGGCCTTGACTCGAAACTGGCGCTGTAGTGCAGCATTTTCAAACGGAAACGTCTTGCCATCCAGCTCAATGCCCTGCGTAGACAAGTAGACGTTGCTCCATGCCTCCAATTCATCCAATTGAATTCCGCCCGAGACAACACCGATTAGGAAGCCATGATGCTTCGTCTCCTTCCCCTCGCCAGTTTTGTAGCTGTACCCGAAGGTCATCCACTTTCGGCCTGCCTCACGCCCCTTAATGAGGTGGGAAACCCTGCGACTGTGCCCCACTCCAAAGGGTGAAAACTCCTTGAATTTGAGCAGAATCTCATCAACTGACCGCTGATCATCCCCACGTGATTTCGGCGGCCAAGTTGGAAAGTACTCCCCGTCCCTTTCAAGTGCCACCTCCTTGAGTCGGCTCCTCCGCATCTGTTCGAGTACGACCGATAGGATCAGCAGCCCGACAACAAGACCAGAGACGGCGCCAATGACATAAATCACCGATGAGATAGATCCTCTTTCAAATAGTCGGGCAGACGTTCAAGCAGCCCATCAAGGAACAGGTGCAGCTGCTCGGCATGCTTGACGTTGAGGCTGCCGTATGAGTGAACGACCAGAGCAGGGCCGTTCATCTGGAACGACCCCATGCTGTGCTGAAGGAAGTGCTCCATCATCGTCGGGTGCAGGACATGGTACGCGAATTCGTCGCGGCCCGCCTTCACCCAGAACTTCCTGTTGAACTCTTCGCTCTCAAACTGGATGTCCTTGATCCCAACAAGCCCGCCAGCACGGTGAAGGAAGCTCTCCTGCCCGACCTCCATCTCCTCAAGCCGCAGCGGCACAAACACAGAGCCGATGAAGTACCGGTGGGTTGTCTTGTTCTTCCCGGTGCCCGTGGTGTACTGATAATCGAAGAATATCCACTCCTCCCCGTCCTGCTGGGACGTCAAAACGTGGCGCACCAGCTGGCGGTGTCCGATTCCAAATGGTGAGAATCCCTGGTAGCGGCTGAGAATCGCTTCATTGGAAGACGCGCCAAGCTTGCTGAGACAACCTGGGGCATCGGCCTGCATCGGCGAACCACTTGGATAGTAGCTCCATCCCTTTTCTGCTGCGTATGCCTCAAGCCGCTCCCGCTTTTTCTTCTCCGCCAGGACAGCTATTACGATCACCACGACGATGACGACCGGGATGACGATTGCAAAAATACTGTCCATTGAGCTCTTCTTTAACTACGGATATCAGCCCAGTGTAGGTGCAGTTGACCCGTCAGCCTGCTCAAGCTCTTCCTCCAGGATCTTGAGCACACCGGCCAAGAACTCACGCATCTCTTCGAATCCCTCTACCTTGAGCGTATTGATGTGCGGCACGATCAGCATCATGCGCCCGTCGATTTCGATTGGCCATTTGCATTGCTCCACGAAGTACTGCATCATGGGCCGGCTGAAAAACTGCCTCGCTGCGGCCTCCTGATCCGCCTTCACCCAGAACTTCTCATCGAACTCTTCTGAGCCCATTTCAAGGTCATCTAAGCCAAATTTCTTGCCCAGTCGATTGAGCCCATGCTAAATGCTCACGTAGATGTGAGATGTCTGGATCGGGAGCGTGACCGAAAAATAGAATTCGTGGTGAGGCTGCCTGCTTTCACGATTCCCGCTGTCAGTGTGAGATCGTTTATAAGTGTCATATCTCAGTTCAAACGATGCCCAATCCTGGCCTGTTTCGGTCTTTGTCAGGCAGTTGCTGACACGCAGGTTGGTTCCCACTTGGAACTGCTGGAAACATTCGTAGTCCTTGAGGAACGCATCGTCGCTGCGAAGGCCCATTGTCGCCAGACCAGGTGATAGCGATTCGGTGCCAGGGGCACCCTTCGCGGCGAAGCTCCAGCCATTCTCCTCTGCGTGAGCCTGGAATGCCTCCGATCTCTTCTTTTCACCGACGTAGTAAAGCACCACGAATGCGATGACGACGATGACGATGACGGCGACCCAGAATCCCGGAGGCAGTGCTGCGATGGTAAGCATGATTATCTTGATCGGAGCTGCTCCGAGCCTCTCCGATTCTCCTTAGGCTTTCAGCCTACCCGCAGCCATAAAGTGAGATCAGCGCACTCAGGCCTGCTCTGCTTCGAGAATGGAGACGACTCCGAGCATAAATTCTCGCATCTGCTCGAATCTCTCAACGCTTGTGTCCGAGAAGTCTGCGTGAAGAAGAAGCATCTCACCTTCGATCTGAATCCTCCATTCGCAGCCATCCAAAAAGTGCTGGCGCATTTTCGGAGTAAAAAACCGCTTGGCTTCGCGGACAAATTCGCCTTTGACCCAAAACCGATTGTCAAAATCGATGGAATCAAATTGAATGTCTTTTCCCTCAACAAGAGACTTGAGGCGATCCTTCGCAGTCTCCTTCTCGATGGAGATGTAGCCAAATTGAGTCGGCAGCGTCACGGAGAAATAGCTTTTGCGATTTGTAAAGGGGCTCTCTCCATCATCATCCTCGTAGAGGAACTCAAAGAAGGCCCAAGTCTGACCGTCCAGGTCTGCAGTCAGCGCGCTAGCCACGCTCCGGTTCTTTGCAGATTCGATCTTCCTAAACCCGCTGTAGAACTTCCACCCGACCCTGTCAGCCAACTGCTTGAGGGCCGCGGCCCTTCTCAGCTGCCGCCGCGCGCGGACAACTCCCATAATGATGAGAATAGCCACCACGATGATGACCAGGGTCGTGAAGGACATCCACTCGTAAATTCCCTTGACAGTGCCTGTAAAACTGGCAACCATTCAATCGCTCCTTGAGAACCGAGCGTACCTGCAGGAACTGCGAGACTTCAGCGCTTCCACTCAAATTCGACAGCCCGGCCCGCAGCTGCGCCCTGCAGCTTCATGCCCTTAACCGTATGAACGCCATTGACAAGCACATGAGCGGGAGCGCCCGTCAGCTCCCAGCCCTCATAAGGCGACCAGCCGCACTTGGACTGCAGCCACTCCTCGGTGACGGTCCACTTACGGCCTAGATCGACAAGAACGACATCCGCGTCATAGCCTGCCGCGATGTGCCCCTTCCCTTTCACTTCATACAGATTCGCGGGAGCCTCAGCGGTCAAATCGACAAGCTTCTCAAGGCTCAGTGCCCCCTGATTCACCCAGTTCAGCATGACCGGCAGCAGCGTCTGGACACCTGGCATTCCGCTCGGTGATTTGGGATAAGGCTGGTCCTTTTCCTCCAGAGTGTGCGGCGCATGGTCACTGCCGATCACATCGAAAAGCCCTTCCTGCATCGCCTCGAAGATCGCCTTGCGGTGCTCCTCTGACCGGATCGGCGGGTTCATCTGGAGCTTCGTGCCGAGGCTCTCATAGAGGTCCGCATTGAGGGTCATGTGCTGCGGAGTCACTTCGCAGGTGACGCTCAAGCCTTTCTCTTTTGCCTCACGCAGCATCGGCAGCTCGTCTTTGGTGGAGATGTGGAGCACATGGACTGGTCGGCCGGTCTCTTCGGAGAGCCGAATCAGCCGCTCAGTGCAAAGCCGTGCAGCTTCAGGATCCCGCAAGAAAGGATGCTCCCGAGGGTGCGGGTCATCTGAAATCAGCGACTTCCTTTCCCGAAGCCGGGCCTCGTCTTCACTGTGGACCGGGCACGGCTGCTCGCCGTGGCTAAGAATCGCCCGCACGATGTCGTCAGTCTCGGCGAGAAGACTGCCGGTCGAGCTGCCCATGAAGATCTTGATGCCAGGCGTGCCGGGCAACTGCTCGTACTTGGCGAGCTGATCGGCGTTGTCCTCAGTCCCGCCCACGAAGAACGAGTAATTCGACCAAGCCCTTCCCTCTGCTCTGTCCAGCTTGTCCTGCAAAGCCTCTGGCGTAATAGTCAGCGGATTTGTGTTGGGCATCTCGAAAAAGCTCGTAACACCGCCCATCACGGCTGCCCGGGAACCCGATTCGATGTCCTCTTTCTGCTCTAGCCCTGGCTCACGGAAGTGGACCTGAGTATCGATAACTCCGGGAAGAACGTGAAGTCCGGCTGCATCGAGCACTTTTTCAGCGTTGCATTGTGAGAGATCATCGACCTCAACAATCTTGCCGTCGCGAATCCCCACATCCGCCTGAATTGACCGCTCTGATGACACAACTGTGCCGCCCAAGATGATCGTATCGAACCGTTCTGCCATAGCCAGCCTGAGGATAGACCGAATTCAGAGGCCCTCGCCGAGTATCCTAGACCCTGTGAGCGATGCGGCCCACCCCGATGTATCGATCCTGGTCCCTGCCAAGGATGAACAGGACACGATCAAAGAGGTCGTTGACCGTCTTCTCGCGCTCCCTCTCAGCCTCGAAGTGATCGTCATCAACGACGGCTCCTCGGATAAGACTGCGGAGATCCTCGCAGCCTTTGGCGACAAGATTCGGGTCGTCACTCACGAAGAGGCACGCGGTAAGGGCAGCGCGATCCGGTCCGGCCTGGAGCACGCCACCGGCAAGGCGGTCATCATCCAGGACGCCGACCTGGAGTACACGCCAGAGGAAATCCCTACAGTCGTTCAGCCAATCTTAGATGGCAGCGAAACCGTGGTCTATGGCAGCCGGTTCACAGAGGGCTTGAACAAGTCCATGGCTCTGCCAAACAAGGCAGTCAACATCCTTCTTCGGCTCTTTGTGCTGGTCGTGTACGGACAGAAGATCACGGATGAGGCGACCTGCTACAAAGCACTAGACCGCGGCCTAATCAACGACATGAACCTGGTTTGTGAGCGGTTTGAATTCTGCCCTGAGGTGACCGCCAAGGCGATCCGCTTCAAACAGCACATCCACGAAGTGCCGATCTCTTATGAGCCGCGCTCAGTTGCGGCGGGCAAAAAGATTCGCTGGACAGACGGTGTTGAGGCGTTCTGGACGCTTATTGTCCACCGGTTTTCGAAGCTGGCTTCACGGGAATCTTCGTCGGCCCCTGAACCTCAAGAAAACCGCCCCGAAGCCTGATCTTCTCGACGCTCACCGCGTCGTACAGGCCCAAATCTTCGCTCAAGTCCACCACAGGGTTCAGCGTGTTCACCAGTGCCTTGGCGGCAGCCGGCGATGCCCGATTCCAGTCGAAATAGACCTTGGCATCCACAAGATTCAGCTTAGTGCCGTCCTCGGTCGACAGCTTGG
Source organism: Fimbriimonadia bacterium (assembly GCA_029824475.1). Lineage (GTDB taxonomy): Bacteria > Armatimonadota > Fimbriimonadia > Fimbriimonadales > Fimbriimonadaceae > JALGXY01. The sequence continues at coordinate 5,415 of JALGYA010000034.1, forward strand.
CGATCACGGTGAACGGGGTTTTGACCATTAGGAACTCGCCGTCGCCTTCAAGCCACACGACATCGTTGTAGATTCGCAGGTCGGCGGCTTTGATCTCGGGGAATTTCTCCACAAGCCACTCGCCCAAGGCCTTCTCGCTGATCCGAACCCTGCCCGTTCCGACACCCGATCTCGAAAGCCGGAAGTCGCCCTTCCCTAGCGCCAGGCCCATGTCAAATCGGCAATCGGGAATGTCTGCCTTAAGCTCATCGATCAGCAGGCCTCGGAGTTTGAAGTTGTGGAGATCCAGCTTCAGCCGGTCAAGCCGGCCCCGCTTGGAAAGCTCGGGTTCGGTAAACAGCGGGAGCTCTTCTATCTCAAAGTCGCTAGCCGTGATCAGCGCCGTGCCCAGCCGACCCCACGTCAGCGTCGGCTCGACCAAAATTTCGACTCTCTTGTTCTCCCCCTGGAGCCTCGCAGCCACGTCCACAGTCGCGCGGCGCTCGAATCTTTCGAGCTCCTCAGAGGCGGCAGTTAGGCCAAACGCGACGATCAGCAGTCCCAGCGGTCCCATGGTTCAATGCACCAGTTATACTGGCTGACGCCGTAGGAACGCCTAGAGATGCAGCAAGCCCTCACCGGATACGAAGAGATGACTCGGTCACAAGCCTGGGTGCGGCTGGAGGGCGTCGGCATTCTTGAGCTGACCGGGGAGGACCGAATCGAGTGGCTGCAGGGCCAGCTCACGCAGGACGTCGTCAGCAATGCTCAGGGTATGGCCTGCCTGTGCTCCGCTACGGGGCAGCTGGAGTCGATCATTCGATTCTCAGTTGAGGAGGAGCGAGTTCTGTTGTCAGCGGAGCCGCCGGAGCCGATGCTCAGACGAGCGGAGGAGATGGTGATCATGGAGGACGTCACTATCCGGGATCTGGGTCCAGCACTGACTGTGCAAGGTCCCGATGCACTGCGGCCAGTTGATGCCGTGCCATCTGATCGATCTGGTTTCGGAGGCTGGGATGCTCCTGTTCAAGTGCTGGACGCCCCAGAAGCATCTGCGGAGGCACTGGACCTGGCAAGCCTGGAAGCTCGCATCCCCAGAACTGGGATCGATTCGACCGCAAAGACACTGCCGCCAGAGCTGGGTGACAAGTTCTTGGATTTGGCTGTCAGTCCTGCCAAGGGCTGCTATGTTGGCCAAGAGGTTTTGACCCGCATCCGAACTCGCGGTCGGACTAACCGGATGTGGGTTGTGGTGAAGCTCGACTCTGAGGCTGAGGCTGGAGCGGTTGTTTCAAGTCCTTCTCGAGAGAAGGCTGGCTCGGTTACCCGGTGCTGCTGGAGTCCAAAGTCGGGCTGGATCGCTGGGGCGATGATCCGCAATGATGCGATTGATGAGGGTCAGCTGACTGTGGATGGGCGTTCACTCAGCATGCTGGCGTGATCTAGTTCTGGTTCCCCCTCCTCCATTCTTGCGAAGCGAAATGGAGGAGGGGGTTAGGGGGAGGAGGTCTGGTCTGAGTCACCCAGCCTTGTCCGCCGCATTCTCTCTTCAATTGCCTTCCTTCCACTTCTGCGCTCGCAGGCAGCAGAAATCCTCTCAAGTGCCTTGGCGTGAGCAATGCCATCCGCCTCAAACAGATCAAGACTCCTGATTCTCAGAGTCTCTATGCCCCGAGACTCCATAAACCTGTCGCGGGCAACGTCTCTGTCCTTGCGGAGTTCATGAAGCTCCCCATCCACCTCGACACACAGGGATGCCTCCGCACAATAGAAGTCCAGGATGTACGGGCCGATCGGCAATTGACGCCGAAATGAGAAGCCAAGTCCGTTCTTGCGAATGCTCCGCCAGAGCACGTCCTCGCTCGCAGCCATGTTTTTTCGCAGGGCCCTCGCCTTATCCCTCGCCTCTTTAGTCGTGTTCTTACTCGGTCTTCGAATCCTAAATCCCCTCCATCCCCCAACCCCCTTCCTCCATTTCGGCCGAGGGCCAAAAATGGAGGAAGGGGGCTTCCAATCACTTATTTCGACCCGGCAGCTTCCGCTTCTCCTGACCGATCGTCCTACCGCTGCTCAATCCCGCCATCTTGCGAAGCTGGTCGATCTCGTCTCGGATCTCCGCCGCTGACTCGAACTCCATCGCCTTCGCATGGTCCTTCATCTGCTTCTCGAGGTCTGCGACTAGCATCGGTATGTCCTCGATTCTGATCGGCTGCCCGTCGTCAAAACTCTTCGTCTCCGCCTCGTCGCCGTATTGAGCCGCGACCTCCTTCACCACGTCATAAGAGCGGATCGTCTCGCGGACCTCTTTCACGACAGTCTGCGGCGTAATTCCATGCTCGGTGTTGTAGGCAGCCTGGATTTCACGGCGGCGATTAGTCTCTTCAATCGCCCTCTCCATCGAGCCTGTGATGTTGTCCGCGTACAGCAGCACTTTGCCCCCCACATTTCGGGCGGCGCGCCCGATCGTCTGTACGAGCGAAGTCTCGGATCGCAAGAATCCCTCCTTATCTGCGTCCAGAATGGCCACTAAAGTCACCTCCGGAAGGTCGAGTCCTTCACGCAGGAGGTTGACGCCGATGATCACGTCATATACGCCCAGGCGCAGGTCTCGAAGAATCTCCGGGCGATCCAATGAGTGTATGTTTGAGTGGATATAGTTGACTTTTACATCCAGGTCCTTCAGGTACTCCGAGAGGTCTTCGGCCATCTTCTTGGTGAGCGTGGTCACGAGAATCCGCTCGCCCTTGGCGACCGTCTTCTGGATCTCACCCATCAGATGATCAATCTGCCCTTCCGTCGGCTGAATCTCAATTTCTGGATCAACGATATACGTCGGCCGGATCACTTGGTCCACGCGCTGGCTCTCGTTTTCTGTCTCAAAGGGGCCAGGAGTTGCAGAGACGAAAACGACCTGAGGCACGCGCTGCAGGAACTCGTCAAACTTCAGAGGCCGATTGTCGAGAGCGCTCGGCAGCCGGAATCCATAGTCGACCAGCATCGATTTTCGCTGCCTGTCGCCGTTGTACATCGCCCTGATCTGAGGCAGTGTCTGGTGGCTCTCGTCGATGAAGACGATTGCGTCCTTCGGGAGAAAGTCGAGCAGCGTATAAGGCGGCTCACCCACTCCTCGGCCATCAAACCAGCGTGAGTAGTTCTCAATGCCACTGCAGAATCCGACCTCCCTGATCATCTCCAAATCAAAGTCAGTTCGCTGCTTTAGGCGCTGTGCCTCCAAAAGCTTCTGCTCCGACTCAAACTGCGCGACCTGCCCATCCTTCTCCTCCTGAATCTGGTCAAGAACCGTGTCCAGCTTCTCCCACGGAGTCACGTAGTGCGTCGCCGGGAACACCGAGCACTTCACAGGCTCGTCCAGCACGTGCTGCGTCAGCGGATCGATCAGCCGGATCCGCTCGACTGTGTCCCCAAAGAACTCGATCCGCGTGACGATCTCTTCGTCCTTCGGTTGGATCTCCAGCGTGTCCCCTTTGACTCTAAATGTGCCCCGGTCCAGCGTGAAATCGTTGCGCGTGAACTGCATCCTGATCAGCTGTGCAAGGGCGTCGTCCATCGGAAAGTCGATGCCCTTCTCAAAGGTCGCCACCGACTCCGCATACACATCCGGCGATCCCAATCCGTAGATGCAGCTGACGCTGGCAATGAGGATCACGTCCTTGCGCTGCAGCAGAGACTGTGTGGCAGCGTGACGCAGGCGCTCGATCTCCTCGTTGACGCTCGAGTCCTTCTCGATGTACACGTCGTTCTGAGGGACGTAGGCTTCCGGCTGGTAGTAGTCGTAGTAGCTGATGAAGTACTCGACCGCGTTGTCCGGAAAAAATGCCCTGAACTCCTGGCAGAGCTGCGCGGCAAGCGTCTTGTTGTGGGCGAAGATCAGCGCCGGGCGCTGCGTCTGCTGAATGACGCTGGCCATCGTATAGGTTTTGCCAGTGCCAGTCGCACCTCTTAGGGTCTGGAAACGAAACCCAGAGTCGAGTCCATCACAGATCTGCTCAATAGCACGCCCCTGATCACCCTTCGGCTCGAAGTCGCCGGAGAGCTTGAGTGCATGGTCATATTTGACGATGGACATGTGGACATTAGTTTACTGTCTCCAGCGACCTAGCCTGGACCTCATTCTCAATAGGGACAAGAGTCATGGCAATGTCAGGCCTGCTTTGTTACACTTCTATTAAATGAGGAGATCCACGGCATTCTGGACAGCAGGGCTGATCGCAGCCGCAGCCGGCACGATCGTAGTCCTTCAGATGCGGCCAACCAAGCCCGTCGATGTGATCGCGTACAGGGTCGAGTCCGGCAGCATCAGTGCGGACTACAGCGCGGAGGCATACGTCAAGACACGGTCCGTCGATATCGCTCCTCAAATCACCGCTCGTGTCACAGATATCCTCGTGCAGGAGGGAGACGTGGTCAGCCCGGGACAGCCGGTGATCCAGCTCTACAAAGACGACCTGCAGTCGAATATCAGGCTTGCCGCCATCGAGGCGGACGTCGCCGCGGCCCGGGCAATTCAGGCTGCATCTGCGGTTCAGCTCACCCAATTGACGGTCGAGGCAGAGATCGGTCGCGCAGAGGCTGTCCTGCGCAGCCACGAAGCCAAACTCAGCAGGCTGGAGTCTGGATCTCGGCCGGAGGAGATCGCTCTCGCCCAGACCGAAATCGACAGAGCCTTGAAGGAGCTGGAGTACGCCGAAGAAGCAGCCCAGCGAGCCGCACGCCTGCTGGATCGAGGCGCCATCTCAAAGGTCAAGGCAGATCAGGCAGCCCTCAGCTATGAGTCGGCAAAATCGATCCACCAGTCAGCGATGGAGACACTTGCGCTCCTCAAGGCTGGCCCGACAAGGGAGGACGTCGCTGCTGCCGAAGCAGAGGTGGAGGCGGCCGAGTTCGGAGTCAGAGCAGCAGCCGCCCGTGAGGCCGAAATAGAGCTTCGAAAACAGGATCAAGCGGTCGCTGAGCAGGCGGTTCAGGCAGCTCGTGAGGCAGTCCGTGCGGCCGAGGTTGCCCTGCGCAACGCGACACTCAATTCCCCCTTCCCTGGCGTCATCGGGCATGTCCACGTTGAGATTGGAGACCTGGTTTCACCCTTGCGCCCGGCCATCTCCGTCGTGGACCAGGCAAACATGGAAGTTGCGGCGGAGATCGGAGACCAGGACTCCTCAAGCATCGCCGTTGGGCAGACTGTTGGGATCTCTGCAGCAGCCCATCCCGGAAGACTATTTCAAGGCGTCGTCACCTGGGTGGCAGACGAGGCTGTCCAGAAACCCAATTCGACGATCCGCAGCCGGATCATCAGAGCCATCATCGATCCCGACGAGGCCGCTCAGGCAGCACTCAAGCCGGGAATGGAGGTCACGGTGCATGGCCGAGGAACTGTCGCTTCTGATGTGCTTGTGATTCCGAGCCGCGGACTCCGCGGATCAGACCAGACCGAGAGCATATGGGTTGTCGAAGAGAATCGGGCTGTCATCCGCGAGATCGAGATCGGCCGGTACACCTTCGATTTGACTGAAGTCATCTCAGGCCTCAAGGAGGGTGACATCGTCATCATATCGCCGAAGGAAGGCTTGATGGAGGGCCAGGAAGTCAACGTGACACTTGAGCCATGAGCGATCCCGTAGTCCAGCTCACACAAGTCTCCAAGATCTACTCACCAGGGCAGGCAGAGGTGCGTGCCCTGGATGGAGTCGATCTCTCGATCGATGCTGGCCAGTTCGTCGTGCTGCTCGGCCCAAGCGGCTGCGGAAAGTCGACGCTGCTCAATGCCATTGGCGGGCTCGACTCGCCGACGGCTGGCACGGTCGTCATAGATGGCACCGACATCTCGTCTCTGACCGATGCACAACTAACCCGCTTTCGAAGGCAGAAGATCGGCTTCATTTTTCAGTTCTTCAACCTCGTCCAGACACTGTCGGCCAAGGAGAACATCCAGCTCGCAGGAGAGCTTGTCGACGAGCCGAGGAGCCTTGCCCAGGTGCTCAAGGACGTCCGATTGGAGGACAGGGCAGACCACGTGCCGAACCAGCTGTCCGGCGGTGAGCAGCAGCGTGTCGCCATCGCCCGGGCGCTCATCAAGAACCCGCCTCTTCTGCTCTGCGATGAACCGACCGGAGAGCTCGACATCGCAACGGGCAGGATGATCTTATCCCTTCTCCGGACAGTCACTCGAGAGAGCAGTCAGACAGTGCTGCTTGTGACACACAACACAGCCATTGCGAAGATGTCCGACCGAGTGCTATTCATGCGTGACGGAAGGATCGTGGAGGACCAGGTGAACGAAGCGCCGCTCGACCCAGAGGAGATCGACTGGTGACGTGAGCATCCTCGGCCGCAAGCTGATTCGAGACCTCTGGCAAGCCAAATGGCAGTACCTCTCGGTTGCCGTGATGATCGTTCTCGGCGTCGCGGTCTACTGCGCCGCGACACTCGGCTACCGCAACCTTGATGCTTCCTACGAGCACTCCTACGACAAGCTGAACTTCGAGGACCTGGGGGTGTCGTTTCAGTCTTCCTCGCCGGGCGTCATAGCAGAACTGGGCCAAATCCCTGGAGTCGCAGACATAGAAGGCCGCCTCGTTCATGACATCCTCATCAGCCTAGATGCCGATGAAGAGCGCACGCTGATCGGTCGCCTCATTTCCGTGCCGACGGACAGGCAGCCAAGGGTCAATGCCCTAAAAGTCGTTGAGGGCAGATACCTGCGGCCTGGCAGCCGCCGAGAGGTGCTCCTCGAGAAAAGCTTCGCCGAAGCTCACGAGTTGGGCCCAGGCGACTCCCTGGATGTCGTCGAGGGCCAGACCACGGTCACATTTGAAGTGGCAGGGATCGTGATCAGCCCGGAATATGTCTATGTGGTCCGCAGCAAGCAGGATCTGATCCCAGCACCGAAGACATTTGGGGTGATGTTCGTGAGCGATCAGGTTCTCGGCCCATTGATAGGCGAGGGAGGGCTGATCAACGAAGCTCGTATAACCCTCACCGAGGAAGCCAGTCTGGGCCGAGTCAGCCGAGAAGTGGAGCGGATTCTGGACGCCCGGAATCCTCAAGAGCCGATCCCGCGTGAAGAGCAGCCAAGCCACCAGCTTCTTCGCCAGGACATCGAGGGATTTCGGGTCTACGCCTTCCTCTTCCCTCTTCTCTTCTTCACAGTCTCGGGCCTGACCATCTTCACGCTGCTCTCCCGGACGATCCACCTCCAGAGAGGAGTCATCGGACTTCTGAGGGCACTGGGATTCAGCCAATTCAGGGTCGTTCTCCACTACTTGGCGTCGGCATGTGCGCTGGGTCTGGGCTCCGGCGTCGTCGGTGTAGTTTTGGGAATCTGGATGGGGCAGATCTTCACCGAATGGTATCTCTCATTCGTGTCGGTTGGCTTTGTCCAATACCTGCCTTCCACCGATATCGCCGTCACAGGAATCTTGATTGCGAGCATTGTCTGTGTGGCAGCCGGTGCGATTCCGGCAAAGAGTGCGGCGAAGGTGAAGCCGGCGGAAGCGATGCGCGGCACCGAGCCTGACCGAGGCAGAGTCTGGACACCGGATCGCATCTTCCCCAACCTGCGACTGCTCTGGCGAGTCCCTATCAGAAACGTCTTCCGTCGACGTTCACGCAGCTTATCGACAGTTTTCGGCATCGTCGCGGGCATCGCGCTGATCATGTCTGGCCGAGGGATGCTCGACTCGTCAACCGAGATCATCGGCACCCTGCTCGGCAGCACCTTTGAAGAAGACCTCAGAGTCGATTTCACGGTCCCGCAGGATGCGGATGTGGCGAGCACGATCAGCCGGTGGAGCGGAGTCCATTGGGCTGAGGGGACGCTCGACGTGCCCGTAGAATTCATGAATGGAGATCTCAGGTACTCAGCTCTCCTGACAGGCGTGGAGACCGGCAGCCGCATTCACGTCGTCACCGATAGTGGCGGTGACCGGGCGGACATTCCGCGAGACGCTCTCCTACTCGGCAGGACTCTAAAGAGCCGGTTGGCGGTCGAGAAGGGCGACCTCATCCAAGTGAGACTGCCCGGCTACGTGATTCCGGAAGAGCCGATCATCCGCACAGTCCGTGTCGCCGGGTTCACGGCGGACCCGATCGGCACGATCGCCTACACATCAAGGGAGCACGTTTGGGATCTCTTCCACTCTGAGCTGGGTCTCAGCGGCAACGCGATCACCAGCCTTCGGATTCAGACCGACCCGGTCCATGAACGTGAGATCAGACAGAGGATTGCAGGCCTGCCAGATGCGAGCGTGACGACATCCTCTGCGGATCTCAAGGAGATGATCCAGGAGCTGATGGGGCAGTTCGAGAGGTTCATCCTTGTCATGCTCGTCTTTGGATCGCTGCTCGCCTTCTCGATCGTGTTCAATACGGTCACGATAAACGTGCTTGAGCGGAAAGCAGAGGCCGCAACCCTCCGAACGCTCGGCGTGAGTCGGCTCCAATTGGCCTCGATGGTCACCCTTGAAAGCCTCATTCTGAGCCTAATCGGCGTCGCCGTCGGGCTTCCCGTCGGAAGGTGGTTCGTTGGGGTGCTCGTCACAGCAGCCCAGACCGAAGAGCAGTCAGAGCTCTTCAATTTTGAGATCATGATCTACCCTCAAACCTACGTGATTACAGCCCTGCTGATCCTGGGAGTCACTCTGATCTCGCAGATCCCTGCACTCGCGTACATTGGGCGGATCGACCTGGCCAAATCGACAAAAGAGCGTTCGACATAGCCGCCAAAAGCGACCATAATTGTGTCCATGACCGAAGACCTTCTGGCTCTCAACCAGCGGTTGCTTGATGCAATTTCAGCAGGTGCTTGGGACAGTTACACAGAGCTCTGCGACCCTGCGCTGACCTGCTTTGAACCAGAGACCGAAGGGCACCTCGTCGAGGGCATGGCCTTCCACAAGTACTACTTCGACAACGGTACGGCTGGAGCGCCCAGGCAAGAGACGATGGTTGAGCCCAGAGTAACAATGCTGGGCGACGACGCGGCCTGCCTCACCTGCGTCCGCCTGGTCCAAAAGAAGGGAGCGGACGGCCAGTTTGCGACAGATAGATTCTCCGAAACTAGGATCTGGAAGAAGATCGGCGGCTCCTGGAAGCACGTTCACTTCCATCGCTCTTGCGCCTGATAACAAGGTATCACAACCAGCATGGTCTTTGATCTACAGCCCGACTTCCCGGTCACGGATGCCGCCTGCAAGGAGGCGACTGGCAAGACTCTCACCGAGTGGTACGCCTACCTCGACAAGGAGATGCCCGGCAAGAACAGGCGCGACATTGTCAGTGTCCGGCTGTGGAAGGAGCTGAGCCTAGACATCTGGTGGGCGACGACCATCGGCGTCGAGTACGAGCGGCACCTCGACAAGAAGAAGAAAGACGGCCTCTACGAGGGCTACTCGATCTGCTCTACAAAAACGTTCAAGGCACCTATAAGCGCCGTCTACGCCGAGTGGGTGAATCTTGCCCAGATGGCAAAGTGGATGGAGGGCAGCGTGGAAGGCAAAATGGAGGTGGGATCTGTAATCACAAGCGCCGACGGCGAATCCTACGAAGTGCTTCGAGTCAGAGAAGATAAGGACTTGAGATTCGACTTCAACCTCGAAGGAATGGAAGGAGTCACCCGGATCGATGTAGCCTTCGAAGACAAAGGCAACGGCAAATCCGGCATCAACGTGCACCACAAGCGGCTTCAGAATCGGGGTGAAGCGGACTCGGTTCGCCGCACATGGGCCGATGCGATGGATCGCCTCAAGGCTCAGGTTGAGTGATCACTCGTGGATCATTGAGTCCCAGTCTGTATCGCGACAGGCGATGAACGCCTCCTTGAGGACGTCAATGTTCAGCTTCTCAATCTTAGTGAATCGTATGCATGATCTGCCGCAGTTCACAGACCCTAACCGATCAGCGTAGGTTTCAGCCACATATCGTCCGTCTATCTGTCCGCAGCAGTGGATCGAGATGTGCGGGGCATTGCTCGCGATGGCAAGCTTGGGCCACTCCCCCTCCCTGCCTGATGCGTACTTGTACTTATACATGCCGTAGGCGATCACACCGTCTTGGATGCTAGGCTCCAGTTCAGGAACGGTCTCGCAGATGAGCTCATGCAGCTGCTGGACTTGAGACTTCCTCGGTTCATCGAGTGCCGCAATGTACTCCTCGGGTGTTGCGACATTAAGCTGACCTTTCATAGAAACAGTCTAAAGGTCGATGCGCAAATACGTCGCAACTCGCGTAGACTGCGCGGCCAATGCTCTGTACGATTCTCGCGGGTATCAGCATGGCCAGCACCCCCACCAGCCTCGAGTGGTTTAAGACGGATTCGATGTCCCTCAGCATCGACTCACGCGCACGGCTGAGCAGCCTTGTGCTCGTGCCATCCGGTGTGCAGCTTCTTCCGGAAGATGTTGATGCGCCGCTGATCCAGCTCAAGATAGATGGAGTGATGCGCAAGCCGTCAGGCCTGGAGCGGGTCGGTCAGAATCAGGTGGCCGTCAACTTCACCCATAGGGGCACACAGGTCATTCTTGAAGTCACGCAGAATCCAACCCACCTAGGTTTTGAAGTTGTCGAGATCAAGCCTGAAATCGATGCAGACCTGCTCATGTGGGGGCCGTATCCCTCGACACTTTCAGACTCGATTGGCGAGATCATCGCGGTTGTGCGCGGAGATGGAGCTGCCTTCGGCATTCAGGCACTCAATGCCAAGACGCTCGGTGGTTCTGCCAAGACTGACGATGACGTCCTGCCTGCGTACAACATCTTTGCAGGCGGCAGTTTTGCGGATGCCGACGAGAAGCTGCAGGATCTCTACAGGGGCGACGCAGCCCTCGCCCAGCCTTACGGAAGCACGATTCAGGCCTACACCCGTGACCGCAGCAAGACTCGAGTGATTAAGAACTGGGCACACGACAAGTACGTTGCGCCAGCCTACGAGGACGGCGGAATCATCGGCAGTGCCATCGCCATGTTTGCGGGCGACGAAGAAGACGCGCTGGAGACGATGGGCAAGATCGAGGTTGCCGAAGGCCTTCCCCACCCAATGCTAGGCGGTGAGTGGGCGAAGACCTCTCCCATCGCCTCGATGTCCTACTTGATCATGGGATTCGGGGAGAAGGACATTGAGCGTGCGCTCGATCTGACCAAGACGGCTGGGCTCATGGGGCTCTATCACGGCGGTCCATTCGAGACGTGGGGGCACTTCAAGCTCAACAGCAGCAGCTTCCCCGACGGTGCGGCCAGCATGAAAGCCTGCGTCGACAAGGCCGCCGCTGAGGGCGTCATCCTCGGCGTCCACACCCTCTCAAACTTCATCCGGACGAATGATCCTTACGTGACGCCTGTTCCTGATCCTAGGCTTGCGGCTGTAGGCTCCAGCCCGTTGTCAGCTGACATCGACGCTTCGCAATCGACCATCACTGTCAACGACTCCAGCTGGTTCGACCAGATGAAGAACAACACACTCAAGGGTGTGCGAATCGGCGAGGAGCTGATCACCTATAGCAAGGTCGAGGGCAGCGATCTGATCGGCTGCGAACGAGGAGCCTTTGGCACGACCGCCTCGGCACACTCAGCAGGAGAGGAAGCCGTGAAGCTGATGGACCACGGCTACCGCACTTTCCTGACCGACATGGACCTCGGCCAAGAGGTCGCCAGAAACATCGCGGACCTCTTCAATGAGACTGGCCTCCGGCAGGTCTCATTCGACGGACTCGAAGGCAACTGGTCATCAGGCATGGGTCAATACGGCCGGACGCTCTTCGTGAAGGCCTGGCACGACCAGCTCAAACCAGAGCTGCGCGGCCAAGTCGTGAACGACGCCAGCAATCCAGGCCACTTCTTCTGGCACTACTACACGCGCATGAATTGGGGCGAGCCGTGGTACGCAGGCTTCCGCGAAAGCCAGACCCGCTACCGACTCATGAACCAGCGATTCTTCGACCGCAACCTTATGCCGAACATGCTCGGATGGTTCTCAATGGGCGCGCAGACGAGCATCGAAGATGCCGAGTGGCTTCTGGCCAGGGCCGCAGGGTTTGACGCAGGCTTCGCCTTCAACGCCAGCTACGCAACCATCGACGCGAACAACGCCAGTGACCAAATCCTGTCGGCGATGAGCGAGTGGGAGAAGGCACGGCTTTCTGGTGCGTTCCCGGAGAGCCTCAAACCTGATCTCCAGGACATCACCAAGGAGTTCCACCTGACCCGTGTCAGCGACGACGAGTGGGATATCCAGCCGGTGCAGATCACGAGAGTCAAGACCAGCACTTCGGCTGACTTCGAGCTGACCGTTCCGCAAGGAGCAGAGTCAATTGAAGTGATTCTTCAACACGAAGGCAGCTCCAAGGCAGACCTCGACGCGGTGCTCTCGTTCGGCTCTGGCAGCAGTCGGGAAGTGAAAGTAGAATCCGGCCACGTGCTGAAAATCGTGAACCTTGGGCAGACCGTTTACGACAAGACTTGGAAGAAAATCACGAGCATGAAGGCAGCGTCCCCACTGCTGAGATTGACCCCGGGGCCGATCTCCGGAAGTCTCAAAGTGGAAGGCGCCGGAGCCAACGCAGAGATCAGGATCACCGGCAAGAAACTCAGGATCAAGTCGACACGGAGCATCCCGAAACCGATCTAGCTGCCCGCCGGGTAGGCTCGGCAGATTCGTAACAACCCCCTCCGTCTGTACCGCTTTATGCGGATCGCGCAAGGCCTCCTCGGCGGCCTTGCGTCTGTTCTGAGGGCCGTCTTCATGATCCAGGTGGTCGGGCTGGAAGCGATCCAGCTCGTGCTGCTCGGGACTCTCTTTGAGATCGTCGTCTTCTCATGCGAGATTCCAACAGGGATCGTTGCAGACGTCGTCAGCCGGCGGAAAAGTGTCCTGTTTGGGCTGGCTCTGTTTGGAGTCGCGTTCCTCGTCATGGGCGTCTTTCCCTTCTTTGCAGCGCTCATTGCCGGTGAAGCGATTCGAGGAATCGCCGAGACATTCATAAGCGGCGCACAAGAGGCTTGGATCACCGATGAGATCCCTCACTCAGAGGATGCGGGCCGATCCGCATCAGATGTGATCGTTCAAGGCGCGCAGGTCGGCATGTTCGGCCGGTTTGCTGGAGTCTGGATTGGGGCAGCCCTTGGCACGGTATCTCTTGCTTTTCCTCTCATCATTGCGGGCATCGGATTCGTCGCCTTGGCGGTGTTCCTCATGACTCAGATGCAGGAGCACGGCTTCGAGCGAAACAGCGAAAAGGGCGCTCGTCGTGCCGCACTCAAAGGAACGCTAAGAGAGGGCTGGTCGATCGTCAAGACGCGGGGAATCCTGCTGACGATCATGGTCCTGACGCTCATCCACGGCATGTCGAGCGAGGCGTTCGATCGCCTCTGGAACAAGCTCATTCTTGACCTCGGCAATCTGCCGACCGTCTTTGGGCTGTCGGATGTCTATTGGTGGGCGATCATCAATTCGCTCGCCATGCTGTTCACGGTCGGCCTGACGGCGCTGGTTCGGCGAAAGGTTGATCTTGATGCTCCTAAGGCACTGCCGAAACTGCTGCTGGCGCTCTATTCACTTGTCGCTGTCGGGATGCTTCTCTTTGGCTACTCACCGTACTTCTGGTGGGCGATCGGAGCCTTCCTTTTCGTCCGCTCTCTGCGGGGCGTGATATCCCCCCTTGTCGTTGCCTGGGTCAACAAACATTCAACGAGCGATGTCCGCGCGACCATGCTCTCATTTGAAGGCCAATCACACTCGTTTGGTGAGATCATGAGCGGCCCGATGCTCGGCTCCGTTGCGAAGTGGATCTCCGTGCAGGCCTCCATGTATGCGTCCGCTGGTCTGCTGGTGCCAGGAATCCTCATTCTTCGCAAGCGAGCGAAGCCTGATGCCAATGACGAACCGGGCTAAACTGCAGCGTATGAAGTTCTCTGCTGTTCTGGCCGCGGCCAGCGGCCTGATCCTGATCATCGGCTGTGCCAAATCAGTCGAAGACCAGCCGCAGGAGGTTTCGCAAAATTCAGATGGCGGCCAACGCGAGTTGAAGGTGCCGACGCTCGTCCAGGCTGATCTGCCGGAAGAGGAGCCCGACGCTCCTGCCATAGATCAGACCGTCGAGCCAGGCCCAACTCCCATCGGGATGATCTGGATCCCCGGCGGCGAATACTCAATGGGCTCCGACACGGGGCAGGCCGATGAGCAGCCGGTCCATAAAGTCATTGTTGACGGCTACTGGATGGACATCACCGAAGTCACCAACGACCAATTCGAGGAGTTTGT